>CAZYOB010000012.1:0-25690 GCA_964648275.1 uncultured Pseudomonadales bacterium | reverse complement strand
TTGGGTGAGGAATATGGGGAGATTTGAGGATACGCCCCGCTGAGACAGGCGGGGTTTTTGTTGAAAAAGTAGCCTATAAGTGGTAGCATAGGCGAAATCTTGCACTTTTCAAACCTAGGAGGTTTGTGATGAAAGTATTAGACAACTATTCAGATGGAAGTCAGAAAGTAGAGCTTGATGATGGAAGAACAGTTATTCTATCTTCTCCTTATTCAGATGGTCGAAGAAAAATATATTCTGAGGATTCAAAAGAGATCGGATGGTTAACCGCTCAATATACTAATGGAAGTAAAAAAGCTGTTCTAACTGACGGAAGCGAGTACAGCATATCTGATCGGAATACCCTATTACACGGGAATCGTGAATTTTGGCAGAAGATTAAGCAGGGAGAACAATTATCTGAGGCAGACAAAGAGGAATTAAGAAGTTTTCTTGATGTTGAGTCTGGCTTGGATCAGTCTTTACGAGATCAGTTATTAGGTTTGGCAAATGACCCTCAACAATCACAGGTTAACGAAGATGACGCTGAAAGCTTGGACATTCATTCATTGTCACCAGATTATTCTCAACTTATAGAAATTCCTCGTGAATGGATAGTTAGATCTGGTGATACTCCGAGAATTAGAGAACTTAAGAATGAACTTCGGAAAACTTACAGAGATGTGCTTCGTCTAAACGAGGCATCATCTCGAGCAACTTCTCGAAGAAAATCTGACTCCTTAATCCGTAAATGGTCAGAAGCTAATGATTATTTTTGTTTAGTTCTTGGATGGTATGAAGAGGAAATATCTGCAAGATTAGTCATTGATCCGCTACTCATCTTAGGACCAGCATCTTATGTTTTTAAAGATAGTTTTGATGATGAGGAAACTAGAAATCAGAAGCAGTTAATTAAGAGGTTGATTTCTGAAATAAAAACAGATTTGGATTGGTTGCGGGATTGGAAGTGGGGGATGGAGCGTGACAGTTATCACAATGGAAAAGTAGCTATTGAAAGAGCTGAAAAAAATAAGGCCAGGAGAAAAGAACTGAAAAATGCGATCCTTGTGTTTGAAATAAGGATCCACGATCTTAAACAGAAAGAAGAGATTAATCGAGTAATTTCCGAAATCTGGGAAGCCGCAAACCTGGCAAATTGTGAAGACACCTTGGTCAAGTATTATGTCGCTCACCCCGAAGAGTTTGAGCTTCTTGAGTTGCAGCTTTCTAATGTTTCTATTTTTGGGAATAAGATTAGTGTTAGCGGTACTCCAGAGCAAGGAAGGATTGCGGGAAAAGCGTTATTGAAGATGATTAAATTAGGAAACTTGGAAGAATTTCTTCCAAGAGAAGGGAGACAGAAAGGTTTGAGAGCCTTTGAAATATTTCAAACCCTTCAAATAGTCATGGGATTCATTAATATCTAGTAGCAGGGGCTAACCCCCCTGCTTTTTTGTGGTTAATTTAGGTTTGGTGATATAATTGCAGGTAGTTATAGGTTCGATTTCCTCATTACGATGACTGAAACGCTTAATCAAGAACAAGAGCAAAGAAATGAAGCTAAGAAAAAGCTAAGGAATTTTTTGGAGCAAGATCCGCAGAGGTTGGAGGATTTTGACAAGGCAATGGCTCGATTAAGCATTGAAGAAGGCAAAATTAAGGTTTCAGGAACGGTTCAAGAGGGTAGGGAATCCGGGTTGGCAGTCAATGAAATAGTGGAAAAAAGTGAAATTGATGAGTACTTACCAAATGGAAAGCTCGAGAGAGCAATTGAAGTAGTAAATTATTACAATGAGGTAAGGGACTTAATGCAGGCAGAAGTGACTCCCGATGCTGGATTTCTAGATGTTTTGGATGAAGGAGAGCAAACCGCACCCGCAGAACAAATTGAACCAGAAGAGTTAGAGTCACAGAGTGAGGGTGTTTGGTATGAGGGGTTGGAGAAAGATTTGGTGAGGGCTATCAGACCAGTTCATAGATTTGAAGACAGAGAAAAGACCAAGAAACGTTCACAGGAGAACATAGATGCCGATTATAGAGAAAAAGAAGCGGTACAGCAAAGACTGGGAAAAGTTTGGGAGACAGTCGCAGCCGATGTTGTCGGAATGAGCAGAGAAGACAGAGTTGCCTATTACAGGAAGATCGAGGATGCAGCCCGTCTCGTTTTTGAGAACAAAACCGTAAGGAGTGGAATGACCAAGGAGGAAGCGCAGAAACTATTGTACGAGATTTGGGTTGACGCACCTGCAGGAGAAGAAAATAATACACGAGTTATTCAACCTGGTGAAAAGAGAGCTGAAGTGGAAAAAACGAATGAACCCGAGGTAACTACGGCGGCAGAGCAGATTGAATCTCCCACGTCACTTTCTAGTCTTGATAGGGATATTCAAACAATATTGGGCGAAATTCCTTTGAAGTTCCAGATCAGCGAACTAAAAGAACTTCTCAGACGATATAAGGATTTAGATCAAAAGAAGCTGATTTATCAGAAAATTGACGAAATTGAAGCTTCTAGAGGAACCGAAGGTGGAGGAAATGAATTCGGAGGGAGTGGGGTATTTAATAAGCTTGAAATTAAGGAAAATGACAGTGAGAACATTGCTTGGATAAGAAAATATTTAGTAGATGCTGTTTTAGAAAATCCAAACACCTCTGCTCCTGAGCTCCTTAAAAAAGCAGAGGCTACGATGAGGGATACGAGAGGGCTTTATCAGATAGTTATTGGTGAAAACCTTAGAGAGAGGTTGATTGATGAAATATATGCCAGGTCCGATCTGGCGAGACTCGTTAGATGGTGGGATGAGCTAAAAGGTAATATGCAATCGGGGACGGAACCATATGACTTAGTAAAAAACAGAATGGAGAGGGCTCCAATAATATCCGATTTGACCAAAAAATGGCTCGGCGAACAGACTAATTATGCCACTTTAAATGAAAATAATGAGCCGATAACAATAAACCTGAGAGATCAGATTCAGGATGCCGCAAAAAATATATATGCTCTAATGGCATATGATACTAATTCTGAGGCAAGGAATCTTGTTGGTCCGGGTAATAAAAAATTGAACCTTTGGGGTTTTAGTGACAATCCAAATAGAAAAGAGGAAATTTCCAGAAGAAACATAAGTGGAAACATTGATGCGGGTTTATTGGCGTGGCAGCTCGCTGAAGCTGGATGTTGGCAGGCAGAGTTTGACTCATTGCATCCAATGAGAAGGCTGGTTAGATTCTCTGATTTTAGATTGGAGAGAATGTATAAGATCTCTGCGGCTGCCGTCCCAGGTGGAGTCAGATTAATCGTTGAAAAGGGATTAAGTGGTCTTGTTCCTAAAATACAAAATTATCGGAGTGAAGCTGAATATAAAGCTGCGTTAAGTAGATTCGTAGAAACTAATAGTAATGTCTTTAAAGAAGAAGGTGTCCAGTTTGCCAGGACGGAGCTAGATTATTCTGATGGTAGATTTAGAAGCGCGTTGTTGAGAGGCCGATATCTACAGGAATGGTCTGGTGAACTGAGTAATGATGCTTCTAGATTGGCAAACTTGAACAAGACGATGTTAACTAATTTTCAATCAGCATCAGTCGTGGTAGATACATTGGCAACAATAGGTGGTAGAAGTAAGCCAGGAGATATCGGTGCTGGTGTTTTAGGAAAACTAAAAGGTAGTCTGTTCGTTAATGGTGTAAATATGGGATATTCTGGGTTAGAACTTGGTAGACATGTATCCTCTACTATGGAGGAGTGGACAAAATCAATGTTGTTTGGTAACAGCGCTGCAAATCCATACGTATTAGAGGAAAATACATGGCCGATGGATCAACTGTTTAGGGCTTATTTAGATTCTGTAAGATGGGATAATTCATCTGATAGCGGTTTATATGTGGGAACAGGGTTGCCTAAAAGAGAATCAATAGATCATAATGAAGAATTCGTTGGTTGGTTCAATAATCTCTGGAAAGATTGTATGTATAGGATAGGAGTTGATACATCTGTTAATTTAGAAAGATTTATAACAAGAGTAATAGGGAAACAGTTGGATCAAAGGAGCACGCCTTATGCTTTATCTCAGAAATATAAATCTGCAAACCGTAAATGGAGAAGTTTATTTGATGTTGCTGAGTGGAGAAGCGGCAAAACAAGAAGAGTTAAGTACGAAGTAGCCTGGTGATGCTCAAACGATACTAATTTATTTTTGGAAGAGATTTTATTTGCTGGCGTCTTGAATGTTTTGGGATCCTCTGAAAGTGTTGAGTACAGTTCCGCTTGTTCCTTGCAATTCGGGCTTATCAGGGCTTGTAAGCGTTGGTTTATATGATCTTGACATTCTACCTCCAAAGGGTATGCCTGAATATCCTTGCATGGCGGCGCGTTCATTTATTCCGACACCGGTCTTAAGCGCTTCGCCAATAGCAGTTCCATATTTGAATGGAGGAACTTTGAGGGCATCACGGACGATATCGACATATTTACTGGCCATAAGGAGGAGGGCAATACCGAAGAGGGCAAGCATGGCATCGGGAGCATTGCCCATAAAGTCTGCAACTGCTGAGAGAGGTGGACTAACAAAAGGAACATACATTAGGAATCCTCCCGGGTTGAGACTTTTGACTCCGAAGAACCATTCAAGGAAGTTGGTACCGAAAGCGATCGGACCATCATGATATTGACCTCCAATATTTACAATCGGTTGAACCATGAGCATATATGAGAAGGTAAGCAGAACCATGGTGATAGGGAAGACTGAAAGATTGGCAAAGATGCCTCTCATCCAGTTCCCAAACGTGTTTGACCCCGGCATGGCATTGGCAAGTAGAACAATAGGTGCTGTGATCAGGGCGATGATAACACTCAAAAATGCAGTGAGTAATTTCCAGAGGAGGCGGAGGTATGAAATGGCGATAGCAATGACAATGATAAGCATGATGATGAGCCCGATGCCCGAGAGGGCACCGATAACACTAAGGGCAGCACTAAAGACACTAGGGCCACCGAGAATGAGGTTGATGACACCGATGGCAGATGCAGGGATGGCAGCAAAAGTATTAACAACGAAAGAAAGAAGAGCACCCAGCTGTCCAGAGGCCGGGGTTACAAGCCAACCTTCAGCCAGGATCAGGTTCTGTTGGGCCATGAGACTGATGAAGGCATAGAAAATAACATACATAAGATCAACCATCAAACCAACAATGGCATAGGAAAAAGTAATCATGAGTAATGTGGCGATCAGTTTGGGTAGAGCCAATTGGACGGTGATGACAGTTTTTGCCGAGATGTTGACGCGGAACATCATCATGAAACCATAGAGAATGAAGAAAATGACAAATATCATATATGCAAGATTCCTGAACATTTTCCAGATTGGAAGGAAAGCACCTAATCCCGAATATCCATATCCGGTTGTTTCAGTCTGAGCCAGAGCTTGAGGAATAACCCGGTGTCTTTGAAGATTTTGAGTGATGTAGGCTACGTAATTTTTAGTGGATGCAGGTGGATTGTTGATCATAAAGGCCATGCCTTTTCCTGCCGAGCCGATAATGCCACCGTCTTTAACATAAAAAACATCTGTCTTCTTTTCCAAGAGAGCTAATTTGATATCATCTTCCGATTTTCCCTGGGAGATGGCTTCCCTGACAAAATTGACCATTTTTTCCAATTTATCGAAGAGTGTTTCTTCTGGATCGACTCTGCCCTGAACTCTTTCCATGAGATCGAGAAGAACAATATCAGAGAAACCTACTCCTTCACCTTTTAGAGAATCTTCTACACATTTACCGGAGTACCAAGTTTCCAGATTCATTTGATCTCCCTGACGGCGTTCACAAAACTCGGCTTGGTAGGCAGTGGTGCCAGCCGCATCGAGAGTGTCCTGAAGAGTGTCTAGGTAATCTCTGGCTTGTAGATAGTCGTCGATACCCAACTGAGCGTGAACCGGTCTAGATAAAATGAAGAGGGATGTAAAAAGAAAAAAGGCGATGGAGAAGACTATTTGCAGGCGTCGTAGCATATACAAAAGATTATACATGAGTGAACATGTTTATTGGACTGTGGCAGTGGGATAACAGGGGAAATTTAGTCCCGGGGCAAGCCATTCTTCATAAAGCATTTTTATATGATTCATGTAACCGTCAGAGGCAGAGGATGGTTCACAGCTTCCGGTGAGGAACATGGCCATAAAGTTACGCATCGGACACTGAGACTCTTCGATTTGTGTAGCACAGGCCGAAGCGTAATATCCCGGAAGACCGAGGAAGTGACTGAGTTGTTCTTCAAAATGATATTCTCCGGTGCTGGGATTTGAAGCAATGGCATCGAGATTAATACCGAAGTCAAGAATTCGGGTGCAATAACCTGAAGAGAGGTCACCTCCTCCGAGTCTTTCACAAATACCTTCGTAGTTACTGGCATTGGACTCATTGAGCCATATGGTTAAAGCAAACACTGGATCAACTCCAGCGGCAACGGCAGAATTGACAACCGTGGCAAAATTTTCTACTCTTGGATGGCCGACACCCAACCAACGAGTGGCGAGGTCGATGAATGTTGTTTCTAGACCCATGGCAGTACTGGCATCAGTGATACCCGGGTTACAATCTGTGGGACATTCGAAGGGGCCGATCTCTACTCTGGTCGAACTGCATTTGCTGGATCTTTGGATCGAAGCAGGAACTGCCCAGCAGTTTTGAAGAATTTGCATTGAGTCTTGAGCCAGATTATTTTCTCTCCAAATGTTGCTTGGGCCGTGAACAGTGGCTTGAGGAATAGTTGTGTTCTGAACAGTAGGGGCGTTGATCATACTCTTGTCGGGGACTTGGGCAAAGTCAGGCAAAAGCATTTTGAAGAAGGAAGGGATGTTTTTATCCGGATTCCCCAGAACCATATCGGTGATCTGGTCGACCTTGGGATTATTTAAAACCGCCAGGGGTTGACCCATGGCCGTACCCGTCAGCTCAAACGTTGTTTCTCCTCTATTCCAGGTACAACCATTACTGACACAAGAAAATTGAGAGCTATAGTATGAGCAGAAATAGAAGAGGCCAACACATTCATCCGGCTCCGTGCTAATCTCGGTGGCGGTGACAGGAACGGAAACTACTTGAGTGATGGTAGAGATGGTGGGGTATGTTTTTGGAGCGGGAAGTCCGTATGCTTTTTGGGGGATGGCACAGGTGACACCCGCAGCTCTGGCGATGACCTGGGAGATGAGAGATCCTTCATTAGTTGTAGTGGGAAGATTTTCCGGGTTGGCGACAGTCCATGAAGGAGTGAGATGGGAAAAAAGACCGCGTTCACCTGAGATACCGGAGAGAACAGCTTCAAGGTAAGGAAGATTTTCCCTGGCTACTTGACTACCCTGGACAATATAACCTCGCAAGTTGTCAAAATCATAAGGCTGAAGACTGTCATATTTGTCTTGGGTACTTTCGGAAAGATCAAGGTATTCTTCGGAAAACTCATCACAAACCGGAACAGACCTCAAACACCCCGGAAGACTACCGCGAAGACTTTGAGCATTGGTTTCGTGATCATTACCATTTTCGTCGTAGTAATGCCAGAAAACATTTTTTTGTTGTGAGTTGATGGCATCCAGGTAGGCGGCTTTAACATTGGCCTGTTGTTTGGCCGTGAGGAGACGCCAATATGTGCGCCAGGCTTCGCGAGGAGTTTCTTCCAGTGAGTAAAATGGTTTATCGAAGAGACCGCTAAAGAGATAGACCTTGGCAAGATTATCCGGAGTAGCGGAATTAATCATAGTAGTGAGATCCGGTCCGTAACCACCGAGAGTAGCATCGGAAAGATTGTGATAGACAGGGACAGAAACGACTGTAGGGGGAGTGAAACCGGTATAGGTATCGGTATAGGTAACTTCGGGGGCACCTATACAGGAGAGGGGATAAAGATTAATTTGTCGCTCGATCTTTTCGACCTCGGGGAAACACTCACTGTTCGGGGGGTAGACGGAGCCTTTGCCGATATTATCACAGGGATTGTTCGTCTCTTGCGTTTGTGTGGGAGTGGGAAGAGGAGTGGGTGATGGCTGGGCCCATACCAGTGAGGGAGAGATTGTAAAAAAAAGACTAATAATAATGAAATGAAAGAGATGTGACCTCACGAGATAATTATAACTGGAGGAGCCCGATTAATTATTGAGGAATACCAAACTGAGTGACCGGGGCTCCGGTGAAACGTTCAATGAATACCAGTATCAACCAAACTCCAGCCAGAAGAATGAGACCGATAACTGCCCAGGTAAGTTGTTGCCAGGCGGCAGCGTAGGCTTTTGGGTCGGCTCCGGCAGAGATGACTTTAACTCCGGCCAAAACGATCATGAAGGCGGCGACAAGAGCGAGAGCGTTAGGGATGTAACGCAAAAGATTAGTGATGACGCACTCAATTCCTCTGATGGTGGCAACGTCGGTACCGGCACCAGTACCGACACAAGCACCGGTCCAGTCTTGGGCGCAAACAGGTTTAACTAGCGTGAACATACTTCAATTATACAGAAACAAAAAGCGACCGGGTGGCCGCTTAGAGCTTGTTAACTAAAATCCAAATTAGAAAGGTCTCGGGATGGTGGTACCAGCGTCGAGGACGTTAACTCCAAAGAAGTAGGAGATAAGTCTCATGACTGCGTAAGACGCTGCGACTATAGCAAGACCGACGAGAGCGTTGGTAATACGATTTCTAGCTTGTTCTGTTTTGGTTTTGTCTCCACCGGAGGTGATCCATTCAATACCACCCCAGACGAGGAAGGCAAAGACTAAAATACCTGCAATGATGAAGGCGAGAGAAATCACAGAGGAAATAAGTTTACCGATATCGGTAATTTGCATACCGGTTGGCTGAGGAATACCGATCGTTTGAGCGTAAGCCTGGGGAATCAAGGACATATGGGTTATAAATTTTTAATAATTATTTATACGACTGATTCATTATTGCAGTTTATGGCTAGTTGTCAACTATTATGGTCCGACGGGGTTGGTGGTGCAAAGAGCATTTAGATCAATTCCGATGAAAGTGAGTACTAGTTTGTAGATGGCGTATGAAGCAGCAATGATAATCAAGCCTATGAGGGCGCTGGTGATTCTTTTCTGAGCCATTTCAATTTTACCTTTATCTCCGCCAGACATAAGCCATTCAATACCACCCCAGACGAGGAAGACGAAGAAAGCAATACTGGCGAGAATGAAGGCAACGGAAACAATATTGGATACAAGATTTGCAATACAAGTAAACCCGAAAAAATTACCGGCGGTGGCAGGAGTTTCAATATCGACAACGGTATCGGCCGCAAGCGCTTGGGAAATGAGTAGGTTTTTCATTATTAGATGTTGTTAATGAAGACCGGCCTTAATAGATTTATTTTGAAGACCCCTTGAATGAAGAGAGTGATGGCGTATGAGGCAATAAGAACTATGAGACCGATCAAGGCGCTACTGATCTTGTGTTGGGCGCTCTCAATCTTGGTTTTGTCTCCTCCGGCAATCATCCACTCGAAACCTCCCCAGACGAAATAAAGAAGGAAGGCAACTCCGCCCAGAGTAACTATCGTGCGCCAGAGGTTGGCGATATAAAAGGCCAGACCGGCTCCAGATTCGGTAGGAACACCTGCACCGAGGGCTGGATTGGTGATTTCTTGAGCGAGAGCTTGAGGTATGAGTTTGAACATATTTATGGAAATAATACTGATACCGGATTAAGAATGTCGAGGCCGAGCACTCCACCGACAATACCAATAATGAAATAGGCGGCAACAAGAGCGATCAGTCCAATAGCTCCTTGAGACATGGAGGCTTGAGCATCGGCGACTTTAGTTTTGTCTCCACCGGAAGTGATCCATTTGAGCGCTCCGAGGAAGAAATAAACAAGGAAGGCCAGACCGCCGACGACGGTGATGGTTGCAACGAGTGCTGAAATAAAGGCGCCTGTTTGGGTTTCAACTCCACCTTCGGCAAGAAGATTTTGAAAAGGTCCAACGCCTTTAATTTCTCCACCTAGATCAATGGGAGCGGCGTAGGCTGGTTTGATGAGATTAATCATTTATTCGACAGTTTGTAATTCCGGAACCAAAATTGCAGTGAAGCTACCGAAGAGGAGGCGGCTGACCAGTCCAATGATGATGAAAGAGGCCGTCATGACTACAAGTCCGGTAATGGCATTGGTGATCTTATGTTGAGCATCGGCGACTTTAGCTTTATCTCCACCACCGGAGATCATACCGAAACCCCCAAGAAGAAATTGCCAGAGAGTGAATAAACCACCAACAATGACGATGAAGCGGACAATGCCGGAGAGAAAAGGAACTGTATTGGTAACGTCCGAGGGAATACCAGAGGGGAGGACTATATCACCAACGAAACCTTGAGCTAACACCGGTTTAATAATAAGATCGAGTATATTAGTCATATTTTTTAGACAGTTTGTTTTAAGAAGTCGAAGCCTACGACTGCTCCAATGATGCGGGTAATCAGGTAGGCGGCGACTACCAGCACTAACCCTAATATGCCATAGCTTAGCATATTGCTTGCCTGAGCGACTTTATTTTTATCTCCTCCGCCAGTGATATAAGTGAAGCCGGCGAAAAGAATAACGAAGAAGGCAAAGATGCCGGAAAAGATGAGGATATTGCTCAGAATGGGAGATAGGAGAGTGGCTATTTGGGCAGCAGAACCTCCAAGCTTTTCCCCTGGAGTATAGAGATTTTCTAGATTCTGTTGAGCGTACACAGTACCGATCATTAAGATTATTTTACAGTAAAATCAGGGTAATGTTGAACGAAGCTCTTGGAGAAAAAGCAAAAAAGACTCTGATCGGGTTCGTGGAAAAAATCAATCCAATGCTCGAGAAATATTGGGATGATGAAATCTCCAACTCTTTTGGATTTAACGAAACGCAGCAACAATTGGTCAAAAAAATGTTGTTGCACGCCAGGAGTCATAATTTAGTGGGAGGAAAGAGAATCAGGGGGGCATTCGTGTATTACGGTTACGGTTTGGGAGAGGCAGTGGTGGATGAGAGAATTTGGAAAGCGGCGATGGCGGTTGAGCTGGTCCACACAGCTTTGCTGATGCATGACGACTTCATGGATGAGGATAAACTCCGGCGGGGAAAGCCGACGACCCACGAGTATTTCGCGAAAGGGGACAAGCATTACGGAGAAGCGATGGCGGTAAATGTAGGTGACGCCGTGTTATGTTTGGGATATGAGATGTTGATGGACTGCGGATTTGAGAGCGATAGGGTGATCATGGCAATGAAGAAGTTATTAAGAGGGATAACCAATACCACTTATGGACAGGCATATGACGTCAGTTTGCCAAAGAGCGGAGACATGACTGAGGAAAAAGTGATGAGTTTGCATAAAGCCAAGACTGCTATTTATACATACGAGAACCCTTTGTTTATCGGGGGAATTTTGGGAGGTTTGGGGGAAAAAGAACTATCGATATTGCATGAATACTCAATGAAAGGCGGAGTAGCCTTTCAGTTGCAGGACGATATATTAGGTATTTATGGTGAGTCCGAAAAAACAGGCAAGTCCGATGACTCCGACCTTTTACAAGGAAAAAGTACTTTATTGATCATTAAAGCAATGGAAATGGGTAACAGCGAACAGAAAAGTGCAATTGGCGACGTGTGGGGAAATAAAGTAGCCAGTGCACTTCAAATTGAGTTGGCAAAAAAGGCGATCAAAGACAGCGGTTCATATGAATATTCAGTGAAAGTAGCCAAAAGACTGGCCCGGGAAGCGGTGATAGAGGCCAGAAAGTTGAGAGAGTGGGATATGAATTCCAACTCGGTGGACTTTATTGAAGGAGTGGCGGAGTATATGGTCGACAGGGAGGTTTGATAAAGTTGAGAGGGTTTGAAAGTCTTTGAGGGGTTCAATATACTTCATGGATATACCACGTTTTTGGAGACTATCTGCTCCAATGAAAGGATTTAGAGCTCAAGCCGTTTACGGAGAGAATGATCAGCCTCAGGTGCTGAGGATCCCGGGAGGAGAGATCCCTTTATCAGGAGATTTAGAGGAAGTCCACGCCAGACTAGCACAGAAAGGTTTCAAGGAGGAGATAATCGACGAAATGTTATTTGATATTTTTGGAGCTGTCCCCACCGAAACGACGGTCGCGGGTGGAGAATCTGTCGAGAGCGTTCTGAAGTTCCTGAGGAGTGAAGTCGGGGAAGAGGATAGGAGTAAAGTAGAGCTCAGCGTAAACAGACTGCCAAGGTAAGTACCCGGAAAGACGTTGATCGCCTCCGGTTCGAATAATGAAATCCGGGTCGGGAATGCCGGCCGTGTCTAAATGAGCAGCAAAGGCATCCTCGGTGATCTGATCGGCAGGAATTTTTTCAGAGACGATTTTTTTTACAGCCCGAAGAATCTCGTCCCTACCACCATAATTTAGAGCGAAGGTGACGGTGATGGCGTCGTTCTTGGCACTTTTAGCCATCATCTCCAGAACCTTGCCGGCAATGTCTTTGGGGAATTTATTGATGTCACCCAGGATCCTCAATTTGGCACCTCTAGCAATGAATTTGAGCGCCAGTGTTCCGAGGGCGAAGCGAAAAATATTGAAAAGTCCCTTGAGTTCTTCTTCGTCTCTCTTCCAGTTTTCGGTGGAGAAAGCCCAGAAAGTAACATAGGGGATCTTCAGTTCAACACATTTTTCGATGATGGGCTCGATGACATTTTTGGCGGCGTATTCATGACCTTTGACGGGATCAAGGTTACGGGCCTTAGCCCAGCGGCGATTGCCATCCATAATGATGGCAAGATGATTTAAGGGAGGTGTCATATCAGATATATATAAACTAAATCAAGCTTCCAAGACCTATCATGCTGGTAATGATATTGACAATCAGAAATGCGAAGAAAGCGATGGCAATACCCATGAATCCATTGAGAAATCGACTTGAAGCGGAGGAAACTCTTTTGGGATCCCCGGAGGACATCATATAGTCCCAACCGGCCATGATGATGTTCCACATGAAGAGAAGGCCGATAATGACAAAGGCGAGGGTGATGAGATTGATCCCACCTCCGGTAAAGAGACCGGCTAAGGTAGTTCCCGGTTGGATGATGTATGAATCCGGTTGGGCTTGCCTGATGTCGTCCATAATAGTTGCATGGGCATTTGGAACAAGGAGGTTGAATATATTCATATTATTTAAAGGCCCGGTAGACCTAAAATGCTAACACCAATTAATTCCATGAGGACAATAGAAAGGATGATAAAAACAAGTCCGATGATAGCAGAAGTAATAATTTCTTTACCGGCTTTGAGTTTATCGGGAATCCCGGCGGAGGTAGTGATGATAAATGTACCGTAGAGCATGAGAAGGAGGGCAATCCCACCTCCCACTCCTACAGCCAGAGTGAGAATGGAGTTTATTAAGCCTCCGGTCTCAAAATCGGTAGAGATACAACCTACCGCAGTGCGGATATCGGCATCACCAGGACAACCACCCCGAAGGGCATCAGATATGGCAAGGGCTTGGCCAGTCGGTAAAATGAGCACCGCCAAGGCGAAAAGTATAGTAATTATTCTGCTCATGAGCATACTAATTTTATCACGATGAGGGCCTCGGGTAACTTTATTGGTACACTATTAAGAGATGAGGTTTAAGTTATTGGCTTTATTGCTTTCAGTAATGGTCCTGGTGCCAGTAGTAGTGTGGGCACAGGATGATTGTGGCAACGACACTGCTTGTTTAGAGAAACAGATAAATGAATTGAAACAATCATTGGATATGAGTCGGGCAGCCACCAAACCATTGGAAACAGAAATTCAAAGATTATCTTCAAGAATCGCCTCAATCCAGAAACAGATTGATAGAGGAGTACAAAATATGAAAATCCTGGAGGAGGACGTGAAGGACAGAAGCGGGAAGGTGTCAGCTTCATATACGGTAATGTCGATCAAGACTCGGGAGATGTACAAAAAGCTGAGAGCAGAGCCTTTATGGGTGAGTCTTTTAAAGTATGAACAGCTGGGTGAGTCCAGAAGAGAGCTGGCCTACAGACAGGAAAGCAGTGACAGGGACAAACAGATAATCATTAATCTGGTATCCGAGATCGGACGCTTGGAGGCGGACAAAAAGAAACTGGAGACCGAAAAGATCAAGCTAACTCAATTGCAAGTAGATCTGGATAAGCAAAATGCATTTTTTCAAGGGGAGGTCAAAAAAGCCAAGGAATACCAGACTGACTTAACGGGTAAGATCGCGACACTGACCGCTAGGCAACAGGCAATTTTGGCAGAAAAACAAGGGACTTTTCAAACGACTGTGGGAGACGTACCATTGGCCGACGATCCAAATTCAAGACCGGACTACAATCCTGGATTCTCTCCGGCATTTGCAGCTTTTTCTTTCGGAGCACCTCATTTTAAAGGAATGAGCCAGTACGGAGCTTATGGGAGAGCGAAGAGCGGTCAGAATTATGAAGAAATCCTGAGAGCTTATTACGGAGGAGTGGAGTTGAAAAAAGATTATTCACCGGATAAGACGATCAAGGTCCAAGGTTATGGAGAAATGTCGATCGAAACTTACATGAAGAGAATTTACGAGGTGCCAAATTCGTGGGGGGACAATGGTGGATTCGAAGCTCTTAAAGCCCAGGCAGTGGCCGCTCGGTCTTATGCTTTAGCCTGGACGGACGAGGGACGAGGTGGAGCCATTTGCACAACCCAAAGCTGTCAGGTTTATAAGAACTCGGATAAAGGTGGAAAATGGAATGAGGCAGTGGAGGCTACCCGCGGGCAGGTATTGTGGGCCAACGGAAAACCGTTCAAGGCGTGGTATGCGTCAACTTCCGGAGGATATCAGGAATCATATACAGACAATTACAGCGGTTACACTACTCCGTCTTTGTGGGACACAGCGGCAGGGAGGGGTGGTTGGACAGGTCAGGCTTATGAAAAGATTGCCGGTAGTCCATGGTTCTACAAGGGTTGGTATAAGGGGTCAAGTGGAGATAGCTGTGGGAGGAGCCACCCCTGGTTGACTGCAGAGGAAATGGCCGACATCTTGAACGCCTGGGTGGTGTTAAAAGGAAGTGGGGATGATCGGGTGTCTCCAATCGGCAGTTGTTGGGGAGGTAATCCATATTCGGTGGCTGACCTTAAGAGTAAAGCAGCCGGCATGGGCGGAGGATATTCACGGGTGAGTGGTGTTTCGGTAAGTTATTCCGACGGTGGATACACCTCAACAGTCAGATTTTCGACTGACAAGGGAGAAGTGGAGATAAGCGGACCCGATTTTAAGAAGACGTTTAATTTGAGAGCACCGGCGAGAATTTCCCTGAAGAGCGGACTGTTTAATATCGAGAAGAAATAGGCGGGTTTTTGGTACAATTAGATATGCCTGAGATTTTTGATTCACATAAGAAAAAAGACGAGGGAGGTTTGGTCGAGGTACAAAAGCTAATGACTTCGGGAAGATTCAGAAATTATTGGGGATCGCTGGTGATAGCACCAAATATAAAGTTTGAGTCTCAGAACGAGGGAGAGAAGATCATTATCCTTGGGAGAAAACATTTCGTGACGAATCTGGGTTGGATAGCCCTGATATGTTTTGCATTTTTTGTGCCATTTTTCTGGGGAGAGTTCCCGTTGATCGCAGATGTCAGTGATAATGTGCACTTTTCTTTGACGGTGTTGTTATATATGACACTGGCATTCTTCGGAATGATGAATTTCCTTCTTTGGTTCTATAACGTGTATATAGTGACGGATGAGAGGTTGATCGATGTGGATTTTTTCGGAATTCTTTACAAAAATATTAATGTGACACAGATAAGAAAGGTGGAGGATGTCAATTATTCCCAGAAAGGAATAATGTCCAGCTTCTTTAATTTTGGAGATGTAGTTATACAGACCGCTTCAGAACAGAGATCGGATGAAGTATTCGGAAAACATGGAGAAGCTTCTCCATTTACATTTGGAGCAATAAGTAATCCGAACGAGGTGGTGAGAATAATATCGGAGTTAATGGAACAGGAAGAAAGAGAAGAGTATGAAGGGAGGATAAGATAAAGCATATGGAAATATTTCCAGGAATAAACATAGATATCAGTCTGAGCCTAATTGTAGGAATCATGGTGAAGATGTTGATGTTGATACTGCTATTTCTATCGATCATCATGGTCAGACAGGAGGCTTTGATGGATAGAGTGGTAAATTTACCGATGGGAAACACCTTGAAGACTCTAGTTTGGGTGTTCTTTGTGATGACTTTAATCCTGACCACGATAGTGGTGATAGCATAGAAGTAGCATTATTATCTGCCCCACATGAATAAAGATTTAGCTTTAAGATTTTTGAGAGTGGTGAATGAGACGGGGTTGAACGGATGGGGTCAGGTGTATGCAAGAATGCCATTTGAGGCAGAAGAAGAAGCGCGTAAGGGGGCTTTGTTCGGAGCAGTGTTTGCCAAAGGAGAGAGCAGTCCAGACAAAGAGGCGGAGATGATGGTTTGGGTTGATGAATATTACAACAGTGCGGAGAGGGGTGGTTTGTTAGTAGATTTTTGGGAGAAATTTGAGGATAAATTTAAGGTAGTAGATTCGGTGTGGGTGTGGGTGACCATTGAATTAGGAAAAAGAAAAATACGGATGGTTAGGAATGGTGAAAGCGGGATAGTGATTTACCGTGACGCTAGCCGGGTCGAGGTGACGGGGAAGAGCGGTATGGGACGGGTAATCACCGGTGACGTAGAGCCGGGTGACGAAATGCTGGTCTGGGCAGGTGGTCTGAGTGAGCACTTAAAGGAACTTGAAGATAAAAAATTAGATGAGGAAGAAAGAGTCGATGGGGTGGTCGGGAAGCTGATACGGGACCAAGTAGGAGCCGCAGGTTTGGTATTGAGATTCGGAGGTATGGAGATGGACGAGGTGATCGGAAAGGAAGAGGTTGTTGAAGAGAAAACACTTGGGGCGGTAAATACAGAAAGCTGGGGGAGCGAGAATCTAGAAGAACCCGAGAATTTATACGCGGAACCAGAACTAGTATCCGACAGATTGGTGGGACCGGTAAAACCCAAAGACAGAGTAGTGAATTGGTGGAAGAGAATCAGTTCACGAGGGAGGTTGACGGTTGGTAACCGGGGTGGTCTAGACAAGAAGAAGAGAATAACAATCGGCTTGGGGTTACTTTTCTTAATATTGTTGTCCGTAAGTGTTGTGATGGGGTCGGTGAAAATAAAAAATGACAGAGAAGCGGCAAAATGGGCGGCTTTTGCAGAACCGATCGAAAAAAAGAGATTAGAAGCCGAGAGTTCATCAAAGATGAACTTAGTCGGGTCCAAGAAATTATTGGAGGAAGCCAGGGCGGCATTTGAAGAGGGCAAGGGAGATTTTATTGATACAAAATTTAAGAACAATCTGGCTGACTTGGAAATGAAGTTAGAACAAAGTTGGCAAACCGCATCGGGAGAAAAAGAGAGCGAGCTGGTAAACCAAATCAATTTTGACTTAATCAGACAAGGATTTGTCGGATCAAAATTCTCCTGGAGCAGTGATAGTAACTTTTTGGCACTAGACGGTGCTTTGGGTGTGATAGCGAGGGTAGAAACAGTGCAAAAGGAAATTAAGATCATCGCGGGAAAGGGAGAGGGCCAGGAGTGGCTCGATCTGGTGCCACTAGGGAAGAATGGTTTTGTATTGGGCAGGAGGGGGATTGGGCCAATATCCGGCGAGATTAAGTTGACCGATTTTGATTCTGCGGTAAGTGACCCAGTGGCGCTGGGATATTTCGGCAGCAATCTGTATTTACTTGATCGGGGTAATAGGGAAATATACAAATACACTGTTTCAGGGGAGACTTTGGGAGAGAGACAGAGGTGGTTGAAGCAGGGGGAGGTGATCGATCTGAGTACTCCAGTCGACTTGGCTATAGATGGAGACGTGTGGCTGGTGGGTGGGTCCGACAAACTGGAGAGATTCAGGAGGGGAGTAAAAGAGAACTATTCTTTAAGTGGGGTACCAGAGGGAGCAGTGTTTTCCCGAGTGGCGGTTGAACGGGAAGGTGATAGGGTAGCTTTGTTGGACAAGGTCCATGGGTGGATAATAATGTTCAAGAAAGAGGATGGAAGTTTTGTGTCTCAGCTGAACTCCGGGCAGTTCATGGAGGCTGGGGACATTGAGTTCGACGGCGAGGGTAAGTTGTGGGTATTAGTGAAAGGAATCATGGCTGAGGTCAAGTAGGTTAAAATAGGGATGTGCTCGCAGAGAATAGAAAAGCCAAGTTTGATTACGAAATAGTAGAGTCTTTTGAGGCTGGGATTGAGCTATCCGGAGCTGAGGTGAAGAGCGCCAGGGAGGGTGGAGTGAACCTGACAGGCTCAAGGGTAATCTTTAATGAGGATGGGGCGTGGGTGGTGGGCATGAATATCCCAAAATACAAATTTGACAGTTCGACCGAGTTTGATCCATTAAGGAGCAAAAAATTACTGCTTCATAGGGAAGAAATAGGTGCCTTAGGCACAAAAATGAAGTCGGCAGGTTTGACTTGTGTACCTGTCAGGCTGTATAATAAGGGTAGTCTCATAAAGCTTCAGATAGCACTGGTGAGAGGGAAAAAGAAATACGAGAAGAGAGATTTGATAAAGAAGCGAGAGACGAAAATCGGTTTGGCTAGAAGATTAAAAATCAGTCGATAATAAGGAGGGCCCAATATGGACCTGTTTTGGAGTAAGGTTATGCCTGCCTGTGTAGCCAGCTATTCCTGGGGTGGCGAATTTGCCGCCGAAATGTCTGAGGAGAAGTGGCAGAAAGGACTGAAGAGTAAGGTTCAAGCGATGGATGATGGAGAGTTTGACTTATTTTTGGCTTCTGTTGTAATGACTTCGGCTAAAGAGCAGTTGATGGGAGTAGAGCTGACAGAGAAGATCAACTTTTTTAGAAGTTTAAGAAAGTAAATCTATCAATAAGAGAAGTTGTCTCGGGTGATTTATTGCCTAAAATTTGCCTGTTTTTGAACCAAAGAATCCACGATAGGGTGGATTTGTTTGTATCTATTGTGATTCTTGGGTTACTCGCCAGTAGAATTCCAGGATATTTATTAAACGATTTTGAGCGTCTTCGTCGGAATTAACCGGAGCCAGCGTAGAGTTGAGACCACTAAGATTGGCGACCAAAGACAGTGCCCGGGTAACTTTGATCTCCTCACCTTTGGGGCATTCGATCCTGCCTTGAATAACATTCAGATCCGCCAGTATCTTATCCAGTAATACCCACTTATCCGGATTGCTTTCCAAATACCGAGTCATTTTATTCTCACATTCCCTGATCTTGTTTTCTTTCATAAGCATCTCTACCCGGAGGAGTTCTTCCAGTTCCATCATTTCCCGATTATCTTCAGGAGTGATTTCAGGAAGTTCCGGAGTAAGGTCATAAAAGACCACCTGACCGTCGTCGATATCACCAATCATGCCCCTGATACCGGGATGACTCGCCAGGACGTCGGCTAAAGGTTGAACCAACGTTTTGTCAATAACGTGCTTGATATTTCTTGCGCCATATCGATTATCGGCAACCCCTTGTTTGATGAGGTAATCGGCCAATTCGTAGGTAGTGGAAAAATTGATTTCCAGCCTGACCTGTAATTGAGAATTGAGCTCTTCAATGAATTTCCAATAGATCTGTTCATAATGCTCAGGTTTAAGGTGTTTAAAGACAATGAACTCATCTATTCTCCCCAAAAATTCAGGTACATCGGCAAAGAAAGACAGCAAACCAGTGATAGCAGCCTGACTGACATCGGTGTCAACAGTATGATTAAGGAATCCGAGACCAGGTCTTTGTTTTTCCTGAATTTGTCTGGCACCCACATTAGAGGTGAGGATAATAAATGAGTTTGAAAAATTTAAAGCGACTTCCTCAATTTCCCTTTTATCCCCCAGCTTACATCTTGCATGCAAAACACCTGTATCAAAGACAGACAGGAGCATTTTCCATAATGCCGGATCAGCCTTTTCGATCTCATCAAAGACAATAACGTTCCTGTTATTCAGAAACCCCGGCTCGATAACAAGTTCATCACCGTAACCGACGTATGATGGCGGTGAGCCAATAAATCGAGAAATTGTGTGAGGTTCGGAGTATTCAGAACAATCGATTTTTTTATAGTTCCCATCGCTAAACTTTCCAAATAAGTGTTTGGTCAAAGCCTTGCTCATTTCAGTTTTGCCGACGCCGGTCGGACCTAAGAATATCAGAACACCTGCCGGGCGATGGATATCATTGACACCAGATTCAAATTTAGTGACCATCCTGGCAACTGCCTCACAAGCTTCCTCCTGACCGAAAATATCCTGCTCCAATCTACACTTGACGACATCGAATAACGAATCGGTAATCTCGATCTTTTTTAGCCTATTTCTGACGCTTTCGCTAGAAAACCGCTGTGCCTCGTTTTTCATTTGATTTTAGGATTGTAGCACAGCTAATATGCAAAATAATATATGTAAATCAGCCTTGAAAACAAAAAATCCTCCCTAATCGGAAGGATTTTTGTATATGGTGGAGACGGAGGGAGTTGAACCCTCGTCTGACATAGAAACATCTATAGTCTCTACAAGCTTAGTTTGTGTTTAAAACCTGTCCCTCCTCACAAACAAGAACGAAACAGGCTCGGTTTAGAATAAGTTAGTCCAAATCCCTAAACCAGAGAAGTGGCATTCAGTTCCAGTGTTTACACACCCAAGAGGCAACCTGGAGCTCATTGTTCCCTTGGATGCTGTTAAGCTTTAGCCAAAATTAGGCAAAAGCGTAAGCAGGAGCTGCTTTGGCTGTAAGACCCTTGAGGAGTCCGACACCCTGGGCAACTATTCCGTCTTCTTTATTGACAGTTGTTTTTTGACCTGTTTTACCCCGTATGGTCAACGGAGGCTTGCGGCTATAAAAGAACTAAGCCATCGATTCCTGGCGTCCCCAATTGTGCTCGATGGAGCAACCTGTAATATAGCACGTTTGAGGCTAAAATGCAAATAATCTGCCATAATTGATGGGTGGACTGGTGGAAAACAATTCTGGACTTTGTGTATCCAAAACTGTGCGTAGGCTGTGGCAGTGAGGGTGAATCTTTGTGTAATAAGTGTTTTGATACACTGACCATCGCCGAGCAGGTCTGTCCGGTGTGTGGAGGTTCGTCCGATTATGGATGGACACACAGTATTTGTAGAAACAAGGGAAGTCTTGATGGGCTGATATGCCTGTATTCCTATGAGGACGAGACAGTTAATGCGGCGATCGATGATCTTAAGTTCGGGTTCAATAAAGAGATCGTGCCTTTGATGATGAGGAACTTCAGCTTTGAAAGCGGGGTCAGATTCGATGCGATCGTGCCTGTGCCGCTGTATTTTTATAGAGAAAATTGGAGGGGTTTTAATCAGGCACAACTGATCGCCGAAAAGATAGGTGAAGGTATGTCCGTCGGAGTTGAGAAGTGGTTGGTGAGGAGGAAGAATACAAAACAACAAGCAAATTTAAGATCAAGGGAGGATAGAGGTGAGAATATGACCGACGCCTTTGAGGTCAGGGGGGAAGTTAAGGGGTCGAAAGTGCTGTTGACAGATGATGTTTACACCAGCGGATTCAGTATGGGCGAGGCAGCGAAAACTCTAAAGACGGCAGGAGCAAGCTTTGTATGGGGGTTGGTGCTGGCACACTGAAGCTCTTTGGATTGGCGGAGAGTACAGGGGTCGAACCTGTTAGGGATTGCTCCCACTAGTTTTCAAGACTAGCGCATTACCGTCCTGCCCACTCTCCTTGTTTGTTAATAAATGCCATTCAAAATGGCAACTTGCCTGTTTCTGTCGATATGAAAGATTTTGAAGGAATTCTTGTATATTATACTCGAACCTATTTTTTGTCCCTAGGGATCTGTCAATGTTTGTGCCTGACCCGGTTAGTGGTTGAGAGAGTTTTCCTGGTTTGATACGTGAAGAGGGATAGGTTGGGTGTTAGGTCGGGTGTTGGTGAGAATATTTGTCAGCAGGACCTTGAGGTGGTTGAGGGCAGAACTGAGGTTGTTGGTGGGGGTAAATTCGATGGAAAAGTTACCAACCTTGAGAGCTTGGAGGAAATCCTCAACTGTTTTGACGGAAGAAGAAAAGCGGGTAATTCCGTAACAGAGAGACTCCGGTTCGTGAGAGTCGGATCCGGCAATTGAAGGTAAGTGATGTTTCATGGCAAGTGAGTGGGAATGAAAGTTGAGGAAGGAGGGGGTGGGTCCGTTAAAACCCTCGACGGCGTCGATGGGTAGATTGAAGACTTTTTTACCAAGGGCAAAGGGAAAGGTGAAGGGGTGAGCGGCAACAGCCAGCCCGTTCTGGGCATGAATGAGCTTGATGGTTTCCCGAGCGCTGAGTTTCCGGGGAATTTCCTTGGTGATGCCGTAGGCGAGGATGTGGCCCTTTTTGGTGGTAACTTCACAGGCCGGAATGAGAAGCATTTTAATTTTATTGGTTTCAATGAAGTGTTTTGCCATGTGGTAGCCCAGAAGTGAGTCATGGTCGGTGATGGCCAAGATCTTGACACCCCTTTTTTGGCAAGTGAGCACGATTTCCTCCACCGTTTGAAGTGAATCCTGGAGATATGGAAGCAGTCTGAAGCCGATTTCCTTGGTATTGCTGTGACAATGGAGTTCGGCGGGCAGGGTGTAGCGCATCGGTATTATTTTACATCAAGGCTGTTATATTAGTGCTATGGTCAATAACCGGAAGCTAGGAGAGATATTTTCTTTGAATGGTCTGGGCGAGTTGTATGAGGTTAAGGGGGAGGTGTTCAAGAGACTTAAAGTAGCTAAATTTTGCCTATTTTTGGAGAAAAACACTTTTATCCGACCGGACCATATCACGGTCTTCAATTTCTTCTTGGGAGTGTTCGGCTTAGTGTTGTTGTTTAAGAATCCTTTGGCATTGTCCATACTTCTAATTGTGCATTTTTTGCTTGATAATCTGGACGGATATTATGCCAGGGTGAGAAAGATCCAGTCCCGATATGGCAGGTATATTGATCATGTGGCAGACTTCATTATTGGAGTTTTGTATTTAATTGTTAGTGCGGCACATTACGGAGAGGCGTGGATGTGGATATTGTTAATGCTGTTTTGTGGAGAGATGTTCATACTTTTGGGTCTAGGGTCAGCGGAGGACAAATTTCCCTCAAGAGTGTTCCTAATCTTTTATATATTCGGTTGGTACAGGCTAGGACTGGTGGTCCAGGCGATCGTGCAGCCACTGTCGTTCGTGCAGTACTTGGCGGTGAAGCGAATGAAGGGGAGACATTTAGGGAGCGGTAGAGTTAATTGAGGCTAGCGGGTATAATCTAAATGCTTGGAGGCGTCGCCTAGTGGCCGATGGCAGCGGGTTGCTAACCCGCGTCCCTAAAGGACACGTGGGTTCGAATCCCACCGCCTCCGCCATTTATCAATATTGGGGTCATTTCCCATCTCTATAAGCGGTTTGAAGGGGTAATTTAGGTTCACTTTCTCGATTTTTTTGTCCTTTATGTAGCAGTTCGAAAGTAGGGAATTGAGCAAATCTCTTTTGACATCAGAATCACCCTTTTTAAAGACTTTTTGAAGATTACAGGCACGAACCTTGATCATATTCAAAAGTTCGAAAGTTGTCTCAATGTCTTCAAGAGATTTTGAGTTAGGATTTTCTTCCAAAGACCTTTTGTCGGCAAGAAGCTTTTCTTTCCCCTTTTCAAACATTTCCTTATCAATTTCATCACTCAATCTCATCTCCAAAAGCCTTTGGAGATTTGTCTCAATTTTCTTGATTTCTTCTTTTTGGGATATTTCATGCTGGATAACGAACTTGTTTGTTCTCGTTAAATCTTCTTTGTACACCTCAAGAGATAGGGTAGCCAGTTCTTCGTTTATATTGTGATCTTTCAAAAAGGAGGTGAATAAAGTCTCAACTGTCTGTTCGCTTATATAGTGTTTATGTTGGTCACAAGCACCTTTTCCATTTGTACAGTGATAGTAAACATATTTTTGCTTTGCTTTGTCCGCAGTGATCTTACATCCACAAACGGAACAGGTTAAAAAATCCCTGTAAAGGAAATTATGTTTTTGTCTTCTGGATCTATTCTTGTTTTGGAGAAAAGCCTGAACTTTTTCAAAAAGCGATCTTGAAACGAGAGGTTGGTGATTACCTTTATAAATCTTGCCTTTTCTTCTAATCAAACCAAGGTATTCTGGGTTAGACAAGATTCTATGAAGGGCAGACTTATTGATTCTTTTTCCTTTTTTTGTAGTAAATCCTTGGCTCGATAATTCTTTAGATAATGTTTTTACTGAGTATTTAGTTGTTTCGTATAGCGCGAAAGCTTTTTGGATATAGATTGACTTTGAAGGATCGGGGACAATCCCATGAGGAATATTTTTATAACCAATTGGTGCTTTCGATGGATATTCACCTTTTAGGAGCTTGCTTTCATTACCTGCCTTGACTTTTGCCGATAAATCTCTAGAGTAGTGAGCCGCAAAAACGAAATCAAAACCCATGTAAAGCAGGCTAATGTAGTTATCATAGGTATTTGAAGGGGTTCTGACCTGCTTTAAAGCACCACTCTCAAGCATTTTGATAATCTGACCGGCGTCAATAAAATTCCGAGCAAGACGGTCGGTGTGTACCACCAAGAGGGCGTCTGCCTCCCCTCGACGTATATCTTCCAAGACCTTATAAAACAAGGGTCTGATTCCGTCAGTTTTCGCGCTTCGACTTTCTCTCACGACTCTCAAAACCTCCAGCTTCTCCCGAGAAGCAAAATCTTTCAAGAGCCTCTCTTGAGTGTCAAGAGATTGAGCTTGACGATCCTCACCCTCACTTGATTTTCTACAGTAAGCTATATATTTCACTTATTATCCTTTCGGGCAGGATCAAAATTAATACGATTATACTCACGAAATGAGATTTCTCCGTTGTAGTTACTCATGTATTTGTTCTCAAAGTATGGGGATTCACCATCCTCAATTAATTTTCCAATAATGGAATTTGCCTCATTACCGTAATAGGTGATAGGTCTTTTGAGATTGAGAGAGGTGATGTAAGTTCTTAATCCCTTAAACCTTTTATCTTCGAAATCCTTACTTAGATATTTGGAAATATACGCACCGATACCGATAACATTGGTAACTTTTTTTATACCTACAAAACCATAACCCCAGATGGAGGCGAGTTCCTTTTTCTTAATATATGGAATATTTGAGAGGAGATGATAATGGACTGCGCCTCTTTCTTGAAACTCTCTAACCGCGATATACATATGTTCGAGAAACAATTTTTTTATCTGTTTAATAAATAACCTAAATTTTTTATCACACTCAGTAATGCTCGAGATATCAAAAGTGTTCTCATTATTGAAAGTAAGAGTTAAGAATTTTGAATTTCCATTAAAGTTTGCCTGAGCAAGACGTCGGATAGTATTGCGCGCCTTGTTGACAGATCTCCCTTTATATTCTTTATTTCTTGAACTCCCGGAATTCTTTTTCCGAAAATCACTTTTCCTCTGGATATTGAGCTTTAGGGGATAACCATAGGTATATTCTTCAACCAAATTCCCTGAAACAATCACTTTTTTGTCAGTGAAATTTGGACGACTTATGACGTTACTATCAAGTCTAAGGGGACGTTTTTTCATTTATTTCCCTTTCAGAGGGTGAAAGGAGGTGAAAAACGACCTGCCTAGAAGCCTAA
>CAZYOB010000011.1:0-32931 GCA_964648275.1 uncultured Pseudomonadales bacterium | reverse complement strand
ATGAGTAACACCATTGGTGAGTCTCTATCCAGATTGATCGAGTTTTCAGGAGCAGAGGTCAAGAGGGCATGTTATCAAGGTGATGTTGGTATGCATGTGGCAAAGTCTATTTGGGGAATCAGAGAATTGCTCAAAGAGAAAAATCTAACTATAGAGGAAATTGGAGAGATGGAATTGGACGAGAAGGCTGCTTTCCTCGGAAAAGGCTACGCGATGGGAGCGGCCGGATTTGAGGAGAATGAGGAATCAAAGAAGGTAATAAACGATTTAAATAAGGTAATTTACGAAAGAAGTGACGAGGGAGTAAATAAGATTTATGATTTAGGCCGCAGATGGAGTTTGGACTATTTTGAAACAATTTACGAAAGATTGGGGACTAAATTCGATTATTACTTCTTTGAAAGTGAAGCTGGTCCTTTGGGTTTGGATCTGGTTAAGTCACATCTAATGGATGGAATATTTGAGGAAAGTGAGGGGGCGGTAGTGTTTAAGGGAGAAAAATATGGTTTGCACACAAGAGTGTTTATTAATAGTTTGGGACTGCCAACTTATGAGGCTAAAGAGTTAGGTTTGGCTAAAACAAAAGCAGATAAGTTTGTATACGACAAGTCAATAATAGTGACGGGGAATGAAATTAATGCTTATTTTAAGGTACTGCTTAAGGCAATGAGTCTAATTTATCCAGATTTGGCCGAGAAACACATTCATATCGGGCATGGAATGTTAAATCTGAAATATGGAAAGATGAGTTCCAGAACGGGAAACGTGGTGACCGGCGAGGGTTTGATGTCGGACGTGGGTGAGGAAATCCGAAAGAAGATGGAGGAGACGGGAAAGATCAAGGAGATAGAAAATGTCGACAAAGTGGTGAACGCCGTATTAGTTGGGGCAATTAAATATTCGATGTTGAAACAATCTCCAGGAAAAGACATAGTTTTTGATTTTGAGACATCGTTATCTTTTGAAGGCGACAGCGGACCTTATTTGCAATATGCTTTTGCGCGGGCAATGAGTGTGTTGCTAAAAAGTGACAAAGAAATCCCAAGTAGTATGACAACAGAGGGCTTGGTGGAAGAAGAGTTGGAGGTGTTGAGGTGGGTTTATAGATTTGAAGAAGTAGTTGATCTGGCCACTAAAGAAATGTCTCCTAATTTTGTGTGTAGTTACCTAATCGAGCTTGCCAGCAGATTCAATCATTTCTATACCGAGTGCAAGATTGTGGGAAATGAGAGAGAAGGTGATAGATTGATGATTACAGCAGCCGTGGCCGGAATTCTCAAGAATGGTTTGAGACTTTTGGGTATTGAGACTGTGGAAAAGATGTAGATTGTGAAACTGTGGGAAACGACTTTTATAAAAGAGATGCCTTCAGACAAATTGTGGAGGTTTATGGTTATTAAGGTAAAATAGACGCATGGCAGGCAGACTTGAAGAAATACTTAAAGATCGAGAAAAAAAGACAGAACAGCTCAAGCAGCTGGGAATTGAGTTATATCCGGCAAAGTCCAAAAAGGATTTTCCAAATAGAGAGGTGGCAGATAACTTTGATAAATACGAAGGACAGAAGATAACTTTAGCCGGAAGAATAATGGCTTTAAGAGATATAGGTAAGTTGGCGTTCGCTCAAATCCAGGATCAAAGCGGGAGAATCCAACTATTTTTCAGAGCAGATATAGTAAAACCTCTTGACAAAGAAGAGCAATGGCTTGGATTTGAGGAGTTGCGTCTTTTGGATATGGGAGACTTTGTGCAAGCAAGTGGCACCGTAGTTAAAACCAAAACAGGGGAAGTGTCTTTAATGGTGGAAGAACTAAAGTTGCTAACAAAATCACGAAGACCGTTACCAGACCAATGGGCAGGGATTACCGATAATGACGAGCGGTATCGAAGGAGATATCTTGACCTGTTGATGAGTGAGGGAAAAATGGAGAGATTCCAAAGGAAGGCAAAATTTTGGAAGGCAAGCAGAGATTTTTTAAACAATAAAGGATTTATCGAGGTGGAGACGCCGGTATTGGAATCTGTCACAGGAGGAGCAGATGCCCGGCCATTTGTCACTCACATGAATGCTATCGATCAAGATTATTATTTGAGAATTTCGACAGAGCTATTCCAAAAAAGGCTGATGGGGGCAGGTTTTGAGAAAGTATATACAGTGGGACCGAACTTTAGAAATGAGGGAATGGATGAGGAGCATTTACCCGAGTATTACCAGGTTGAGTGGTATTGGGCGTACGCGGATTACAAGGACAACATGGAGCTAGTCAAAGAAATGTATCGATATATTGCCAAGGAGGTTTATGGAAAGACCACTTTTACTACTCACGAGATGACTTATGATCTGGCGAATGAGTGGGAAGAATTGGATTACTCCTCGATAATAAAAGATAGGTTGGGGATAGATATCTTTGTCAGTAGTGATGATGAAATGGCAGAGGTAATTAAAAATAACGGAGTCAGACTTGGCGGTGAGATCAACAGACAGAGACTGATTGATAACTGCTGGAAGATCGTCAGAAAAGGAATTTCCGGACCGGCGTACTTAGTGAATGTGCCCAAATTTATGTCTCCTTTGGCCAAGGATAGAGCCGATATGCCTGGAATTACCGAGAGATTTCAGCCGATTATTGCAGGGTCAGAATTGGGTAACGGCTATTCAGAGTTAAATGATCCAGTTGACCAAAAAGAAAGATTCGAAGAACAACAGAGAGCACGTGAGGCGGGGGATGAAGAAGCTCAGATGATGGATATGGACTACGTTGAAATGCTTGAATATGGCATGCCTCCTACTTCAGGCTATGGATTCTCCGAAAGACTATTTTGGTTTATGGAAGATGTTTCCGGTAGAGAGGCCACACTTTTTCCACCGATGAGAGTAAAGAAAGAAGCATAAAAAAACCTCCGGATGAACCGGAGGTTGGTAACAATAAGCTATTTTAAGGTGATGGTGATGGGATTACCCTTGCTGTCGCTGAATTTGACTTGGGATCTGAAAGGGGGTTTCTTGTCCCAGCGGGAGCGGGGTTCCGGTTTGACGACAATGCTGATCTTTTTTCCAACTTCGAGAATGTAGCGGATGCCACCTTCGAAGGTGAAAACAAGCCCGTCGTCATTGACGGTGATACCCTTCAGTTTCAGGGTGCGAGCTTCGACCTTCTTGTCCCCGATACCCGGGTAGGTCGAAATGGAGACTGTTACTTCTGGGTTGCGAGGAAGAGCCTTGCGCACCTTTTCAGCCATGTCATGGCCATAGAAAATCAGGTTTGCCATTTGGTCTCCTTTGGGATAAATAGCCTCTAATTTGAGTGTACATGGGGGATTATACACCCTATAACATGATTATTCAAGTCTGGTGTATAATGAACCAACAAGTTAATTGTCCTTGTGATCGGGTCACCAACCCAGGAAGGACAGGCACTCTCGGCCAATCGGAGTTAATCAAGTGGAGCAATACTCAAGCAGGATGGAACCACCCGAAAGGGTTCCTGCAGATAAGGGCTCTTTTTTGTTATTTAATTAAATATATGGAAAACAAACTATACGCTCTCCGCCACAGTGCGGAGCACATACTAACCCAGGCAATGGAGAACCTTTGGCTAGGGAAAATCGTTAAGGCAATGGGACCGGCTATTGAAACCGGATTCTATTTTGATTTTGAGGCTCTCGACGATCTTAAGATAACTGAAGCAGACTTCTCAAAAATTGAGAAAGAGATGGCACGGATAGTGAATCAAAATCTTCCAATAACCAAAGAGATAGTAAATGAGGAGGAGGCGAGGAGACTTTTTGAAGGTAATCCTTACAAGATGGAGTGGATCGAAAAGGCCATCGCAGAGAATGAAGAAATCAGCGTTTATTGGACAGGCGAGCCGAGAAAAGAGGGGTCTTTCGTAGATTTATGTGCTGGACCTCACATTAGTAGTACAGGAGAGGTTAAAGTGTTCAAGCTTTTGTCTATTGCCGGGGCGTACTGGCATGGAGACGAAAACTTAAAGATGTTGACTCGTGTTTACGGAGCAGCATTTGAGAGTAAAGAAGAACTGGATAAATATATATGGCAAATCGAGGAGGCCAAAAAACGAGATCACAGGAAGCTGGGTAGAGAGCTGGATCTTTTTACTTTTTCCGAACTAGTTGGTAGCGGGTTCCCTCTTTATACTCCAAGAGGTACT
The DNA here is from genome assembly GCA_964648275.1 of uncultured Pseudomonadales bacterium. Classification (GTDB taxonomy): domain Bacteria; phylum Patescibacteriota; class Microgenomatia; order UBA1400; family MFAQ01; genus CAIQPO01. The sequence goes on along the minus strand of CAZYOB010000011.1, from coordinate 28,759 downwards.
TTGGTCAGACGATTGCTGAACGAATATGTGGAGCAAATGCAAACAGCCGAGGGTTACCAGCAAGTATGGACTCCTCAGGTGGGTAAGGCTGATCTGTTCAAGACTTCCGGCCACTACGATAAATACAAAGGTGACATGTTCAGGGTAACGTCAAACTATTCTGACGAGGAGTTCTACCTGAAGCCAATGAACTGTCCACAGCACACTCAGATCTACGCTAGTTCAATGAGAAGTTATAGAGACTTACCTGTTAGGATGACGGATTTCGCCATGCTTTACCGGGATGAAAAACCGGGAGAGTTGAGTGGACTTGCGCGTACGAGATCTTTCTCTCAGGATGATTGTCATATTTTTTGCAGAGAAGATCAGGTGGATAAAGAAATCGATACAGCGCTTCAGATGACTAAAAAAATCATGGAGACATTTGGTCTTAAATACAGATATAGACTATCAACTCGCGACTTGGCTCATCCTGAAAAATATTTAGGAGATCCTGAGACATGGGATAGAGTAGAAAAGTGGGCGGTCGAGATAATGGAGAGAAACAACATTCCTTATTACGATGGCCCGGGAGAGGCAGCATTTTATGCTCCAAAGATGGACTTGATGGCGACTGATGCTCTGGGTCGTGAATGGCAACTGTCGACAGTGCAGATAGATTATGTTCAACCAGCACGTTTTGGTTTAACTTATGTCGATCAAGACGGAACTGAGAAGACTCCAGTGATGATTCACAGAGCGATACTGGGTTCGGCCGAGAGATTCATGATGGTGATTTTGGAACACTTTGCCGGAGCTCTACCTCTTTGGCTGTCTCCTGTCCAGGTAAAGGTATTGCCTATTTCGGATAAAACAATGGATTATTCGAAAAAGATCACCGATGAGTTGAAGAAAGCAGGGATCAGAGTTGAACTGAACGGAGATGCAGATTCACTGGGGAAGAAGATAAGAAACGCCGAAGCAGAAAAAGTTCCCTATATGTTGATCGTGGGAGAAAAAGAGGCTGAGGCAGGTTCGGTGTCGGTTCGTCAAAGAGGTCAGAAAGATCTGGGAATAATGGATCTTCCCGGTTTTATTAATAAAGTTGTTGGAGAAGATAGGGAGAAGATGATTTAAGATACAGATATGGATGACAATAAAGCAAAATTGATTAAGGATTTCTTTGCACGGGGAGTGGCGGATGTAATTCCCAGCAAGGGAGACCTAAAAAAGGTTTTAGAGTCAGATAAGAAGCTGAAAATTTATATTGGTGCCGACCCAACGGCTCCAAAGCTGCATCTGGGGCACTCAACTAATATTTTACTGCTTAGAATTTTGCAGAAGTTAGGACATAAAATCATTATTTTGATTGGTGACTTTACCGGGATGATAGGAGATCCAACAGATAAATCGGCGATCAGAGTTCCTTTGACAAGTGAGCAAGTTCAGGAAAACGCTCGAACTTATCAAGACCAGTTATCGAAAATAATTGATTTTGGTGGTGATAACCCAGCGGAAATCAAATTCAATAGTGAGTGGCTTTCTAATTTGAGTTCGGTGGAGATTATTAAACTAATGGCGAATGTCACTGTCCAGCAAATGATTGAGCGTGATATGTTCCAGAAGAGGCTGGCGGAGAACAAACCTATCGGCCTGCATGAATTTATTTATCCACTGCTTCAAGGTTACGACTCCGTGGTAATGGATGTTGATGCGGAGATGGGTGGAACGGACCAAACCTTTAATATGATGATGGGTAGGCATCTAATGAAGACGAAGTCTGGAAAAGAGAAGTTTGTGATTACTACAGAATTATTGGTTAACCCAAAAACCGGAGTGAAGTTAATGAGTAAGAGTGAAGGAGGATATATTGGGCTTAATGACGAGCCTGAAGATATGTACGGCAAGGTAATGGCACTGTCTGACGAGGTTATTGAACCTTGTTATCGAATGTGTACGGCACTGGACTTGGGAGGAATAGATTTTGGTAGTCATCCAATGGAGCTAAAAAAGAATCTGGCTTGGGAAATCGTCAGAATATATCATTCTGAGGAAGAAGCCAATCAAGCTCGGGATCACTTCCAGCGAACTGTCGTAGAGAAAACTGCCTCTGAGGTAGCTCCAATGGTTGTCGTTGAGGGTGGAGTTTTAGGAACGATTCAAGACTTAAACGGAAAGCCCGGTTTGGCTAACATTTTGGTTGAAAACGGCTTGGTCGGAAGTAGATCGGAGTTTAAAAGGTTGGTGGAAGAGGGAGGTCTCTATTTGGATAATGTCAGAATCAGCAAGGACCAGGAAAAACTTGATTTACACGATGGTCAAAATTTAATCAGGGTAGGTAAGTGGAAACAATTGGTCCTGGTTCGACAGTAGTCATTGGTGTGATATGATTCAAGCATGACAGCAATGTCCTTTAGTCACCATTTTCATCTTTCCTTTTAAACGGGAGGTGATTTTATGTGCCCAAACCTCCCTAGGGGAGGTTTTTTTATACCAATTAGCTTTACAATAAAAATATGAAACAAATAGAAAATAAAGTGACCCCAAGGATCCTTTCCGGATTCATGGAGTTGTTACCTGCAGATCAAATAAGCTTTAATAAATATCTTTCGATAATCCGAGATACTTATGAAGAGTTTGGGTTCATTCCCCAGGAAACACCACTTATAGAAGCGGCAGAGATTTTGATGTCAAAAAGTGGAGGTGACACTGAAAAACAAATTTATGAGTTTATGAAAGGTGACGAAAGATTGGCACTAAGGTTTGATTTGACAGTGCCACTTGCCCGATATGTGGCTCAATATTATCCCCAACTAGTGTTTCCTTTTAGAAGATACCAGATAGGGAAAGTGTATCGCGGTGAGAGGGCACAAAAGGGGCGCTTTAGAGAATTCTATCAATGCGATATCGATATCATCGGAGACGGAGAATTGTCTTTAGTAAATGATGCCGAAATTCCAAGTGTGATATACCGATTATTCAGAAAACTGGATATTGGAGATTTTGTTATCAAAATTAATAACAGGAAGATTTTGAGTGGATTCATTGAAGCAATGGGGTTAGAGAAGGAAGATGAAGCATTAAGAATAATTGATAAGCTGGAAAAGATTGGAAATGAAGAAGTCATAAGGGAGTTAGTCAATCTGGGGCTTAAGGAAGAGGATGCCGCCAAGTTGATCGAATTGATTTCAATTTCCGGGTCGAATGAAGAAATTTTAATCAAACTTCAGGAGATAGATATAAATGTAGAGAAGTTTGGAGAAGGGGTAAGAGAGCTGATTGAGGTGGTAAAAATGGCATATAAATTTGGAGTTCCAGAAGAGTCACTACAAATTGACTTATCTATTGCCCGAGGACTTGGATATTACACAGGGACAGTTTACGAAACGAAGATGAAAAATGAGGAGATTTCCGGAAGTGTTTGCTCTGGTGGAAGATATGACAACCTGGCAGAAAATTTTACCGACAGAAAACTTCCCGGTGTTGGGATCTCAATTGGGCTAACTCGTCTGTTTAGTCAGTTGAAGTCTGCAGGGTTGATAAAAGAGGAATCAGTTTCGGTGTCGAGAGTAGCTGTAGTCCCGATGGAGGGAGCAAGGATGGATTTTTCTCTGAATGCTGCAAGGTTGTTGAGAGAAGCGGGGATCAAAACCGAAATTTATACAGAGGACACAAAGTTAAAGAAAAAACTTAGTTATGTAAACAAATTGGGAATCCCTTATTTAGTATTAGTCGGTGAAGATGAAGAGCGACAAGGTAAGGTTTCTTTAAAGAAAATGCAGACTGGAGAGCAGTGGCTGATGACGGTGGAGGAGGTTATTTCAATGATAATAAACAAATGACAAAAAAAGATTTAATTGAACAGTTAGACAAATTAGTTGGATTTAAGACTCTTCCGGGGGAACTCGAGGAAAATTCTAAAGCCTTAGATTATGTTGAGAGCCTGATTGTGGACGGAATAGTTGTTGATCGGATAAAAAATGGTAAAGCGGAGATACTTAGGGCTCAAGTTTTTGCGGGGCTATCTCCCCAGTACTGCTACATGGTGCATATGGATGTGGTTGCGGGTACTGAAGATCAATTCAAGATGAAAGTTGAAGGCGATAAAGTATGGGGGAGGGGAACCTGTGATATGAAGTTTTCAATCCCCGTAGGAATTGCTCTTTTAAATGAAGCTGTAAAAAATGATATTGATTTTTGTTTGATGATAACTACAGATGAGGAGGTAGGTGGATTTGAGGGCGCCAAGTATGCAGTAGACCAAGGGTTCTCACCGAGGGTGCTGATAGTACCTGATGGAGGTGAAAATCTTAATTTTGTCGATAAAGCTAAGGGTGTGTGTCAAGTGAGGCTTGCCGCAACAGGAATTCCTGCTCACTCTTCCCGACCATGGCTTGGAAAAAATGCTCTAGATTCTTTGGTGCTGCTTGCAGAAAAATTGTTAAAGATATACGGGAAGAATAATAGAATTGAAAGCTGGGAGACTACTATGAACATTGGGACAATAAACGGTGGAACATCAACTAACCAAGTTTGTCCAGAAGCAGAGATGAAGATCGACTTCAGATATCCTGAGACCGATTCTATTGAAAATATTCTTGGAGTAATAAGAGAAAGTGTTGAAAAATTACAGTTGGATATTGATATATCGACATTGTCGACAGGGTTACCCACGTTTACAGATGTTAGTGACCCTGAAGTGAAGAAGTTTATTGATCATACTGAAAAAGCATTTGGAGAAAAAATTATTATTAAGCAAACGTATGGAGCATCAGACGCAAGGCATTTTGCTCATTTAAAGTGCCCCGTGATGATGCAAAAACCCATGGGCGGAGAGATTCACTCTAGTGATGAGTGGATGGATTTAACTTCAACAATGCAGTTTTATCAAGGGATGAGGGGTTATTTGGGATTGAAGGACTAGGTGGCGTGCTGTATACTAGAGGATAGTATGAAACTAGTTATTAAGCGCGCCAAGCCGAAACCTTTCCTTCCAATATGGGGAGGTTTTTAATGTAGTTTTCGCTCGAAACACACGGTTAAAACCTCCCGATTAGGGAGTTTTTTGTTTTTAAAACCTATGTTTAACCAAATAAAAGATACATTTATTGATTTAGTTAAAATTGATAGCCCAACAGGATTTGAGCTGAATATGGCTAAGTTCGTGATGGGAAAATTAGCTATCTTAGGTATTAACAGTGAAATGGATGTGATCGGTAATGTAATTGCTCATGTAAGCGGAGACATGAGAAAGGAAGTTTTGTTTCTTAACGCCCATTTGGATACTGTGGAGCCAGGGAATGGAATTGAGCCTGTTGTCGAGCCCGATGGGAGGATCCATTCCAAAGGTAATACTATTTTGGGGGCGGATAATAAGGGGGCGATTGCAGCGATATTGGAGGTTTTGAGAATATTCTTTAAGGATGGATTTAAAAAAAATCATCCGATCGATCTGGTGTTCACTGTGGGGGAAGAAGCCGGAAGCAGAGGGGCTTTGGGTTTAGAATATGAAAAACTGAGGGCGAAGAAGGGGTATGTGTTTGATGCCTCAGACGGTGATATAGGAGACATTGAAATCTCCGCTCCCTACTATAACAAACTTGAAATTTGGTTAACAGGCAGATCTTCTCATGCCATGGATCCTGAGTTGGGAACAAATGTTTTACCAGTTCTAGCAGCCGCAATGACTAAGACCAATCTGGGAAGAGTGAATGGAAGAACTTTGGTCAATCTGGGTTTGGTGACTGCTGGTACCGGAATTAATGTAATTCCAGGAGACGTGGAAGTCGTTGGAGAAGTGAGAAGCCACGATGAAAGTGAGCTTGAAAGGGTGACCAAGGAGATCTTTGACACTTTTGAAAGTGAGGCGAAGGATAAAGATATTGAAGTGGAAACAGCAGTCACCAGAGAAAACTATGGATATGAATTTTCGGTAAAAGATAAGTTTTTACTTGAGACAATGGGGAAGTTATCCAAAATCAACCTTGAACCAGGCCTGTTAAAGGTCTGGGGTTGCAGTGATGCAAATATTTTTAATCGCATGGGGCTCAAAGTCTTGAATATTGTCGATGGTGGGAGAGATTCACATTCGGTTGACGAGGAAATAACTGTTGACGAGCTTAAAAGCTTGGCAAAAGTGGTTAAAAGACTGGTTGAATAGGCTCAGGTGTAGAATATGGTATGTTTTGGGCAGAAATTCGTCCAGGCGTTGATTTTGTAAAAGAATCGGAAGCTTTTTTAGGTAAGAGCGATAGGGTGATGATGGCATTGGCGATGGCGGCAGAGGTCCATAAGGAAGATAGGAGGAAGACAACAGGAGAGCCATATCTTAATCACTGTGTGGCAGTAGCAAGTATTTTGGAGGCCTGGGGTGCAGATGAAGATGAGATCGTTGCCGGTTTATTGCACGATACGGTAGAGGATCATGCCGATGACTTGAATTTGGACACGATCACATTATATTTTGGGGAGAGAGTGGCCCATTTGGTGAGTGGAGTGACGAAATTTGGATCAGACTTTGAAACTCTAAAGAAAGTTACCAGTGAAAGTTTAATTGAACCGGGAGTGGCACTGATCAAGCTGGCCGATAGGCTGCATAACATGTTGACTATGGAGAAAATGCCTCCTTCAAGTCAGAGAAAGAATGCCAAAGAGACTCTTGATGTTTATGCACCTTTAGCCGAATCGTTCGGAATGTGGCAGGTAAAAAACTATCTTGCGGACATAGCATTCTCCTATACAGATCCTCGAAGATTTTCTGAAGTTAAGGAACTAATTGATAATGATCCGCGATTGAAGGCGGATTTTATGGAAAGGGAAACACTTGAGTTAGAGCAGGTTTTGAAAGGAGCGGGATTGAATGTGGTAGTTGAGCACCAAGTTGGTGGTTATTATGAATTGGCAGAAAAACAAAGAATGACAGTTCTCAGAGAAGATGGGCGTCCAAGAAGCTTTGAGGAAATAACCGATGTTGTCAGTTTTAGAGTGCTGGTCGATAAAGAAGAAGATCTGGCAGACTGCTATTTGGCGATGGGGTTGTTAAGGCTGTATTACGGAGAAGCTTTGGAGAAAAATCGGCATGATGACTATCTGGCGGAACCGGCGATGAACGGTTACAGCGCAATCCATGATACGTATAAGTTTACCGAAGGATGTATAGAAATAGCCTTTACTACCAAAGAAAGAGAGAATTTCAATAATTGGGGAGTCCTTCGTTTGTCAAGACAAACACATTCTGAAGATCCAGAAAAATTTAGCAGAAAGGTGGTCTTTACTCCAAAACGGGAATTGGTTTTCTTGGAGCCTACCGCCAGAGGAATTGATCTGGCATACAAAATAAATCCATTGTTAGGATTGAAGGCTGTGGCGCTTCGAGTAGATGGTGAGATCAAAGACCTATCTGATGTTGTAGGGAACGCTAGTTTGGTTGAAGTAATCACAGACATACATCAAACAAGCCCCAGAACAGAGTGGCTAAGTTACTGCAATGTTGAGACAAGAAGAATGATTGAGTTGCAGAAGACTAAGAGCGAGAGGGATGGGGTAGTTGAGAGGGGGAAGGAGATGTTGGCCGAGATGGTGCTGAAAGAGCGCGGGGTGTTGGAGCTGGAAGACCTTCCAGAAGGGGTGTTGAATAAACTATTAATAGATCTAGGATGCTGGAACGGAATTGAAAGCCTTTACTATAAAATGGCCTTTGGCTTGGACGTTGAGATCGTCAAGAAAAAATTAACGGATTTGGGGGTAGTAATGGGTTTGTATTCAACTGTTAGAGTGAAGGGTGAAAATGAAATTGGTGTTTCCGAAAATTTGGCGAGAATAATCGCCAGGAATGGAGGCGATGTTAGAAGAAGGGTGGAGACTGTTGACGAACAAGAGCGTTATGAAATGAGGGTACTGATGATCGTGGGTTACGAAGGTAAAAAAAAGATCGAACAAGAAGTCGGTGAGAGCTTTATTGAGTGGGAGATAGCTTGAACTTGACAGACTGGTAAAATATATATGGTTGAGTAATTTGAACACATTAATCAAAGCACTTGGAGAAGACAGGATCAAAAGGGATGAGAGTTTGTCGCATCACACCACTTTAGGTGTAGGGGGAAAGGCAGAATTATTTTTCAAAGCAGAAAGCACAGGAGAGTTGATCGGAGCTGTTCGTCTGGCGAGGAACTTGGGAATTCAGGTCACAGTGATTGGAGGAGGTAGTAATATTTTGGTGGGAGACAGGGGAGTTAAAGGTTTGGTGGTAAAGAACTTCAGTAATAGGATATCCGTGGGCAAGAAAAGAAAAAGGGCTGAGGCGTATCCTGAAAAAGTCGTTGAGACCAGATGGCAAAGCGATCTGGAGAAAGGAACATTCAAATACGAATTTGCAGATCTGAATTATGATGAGTGGGATGAGGAGAGAATTGAGGTAGTGATGGATAGCGGGGTCAGTTTGCAGGGAAGTATGGCCAGGCTGATTGATCAGGGGATCACTGGATTGCAGTGGTTTGCACGAATCCCTGGGACAATCGGTGGAGCGATCTATAACAACATTCATGGAGGAACCCATACGATCGGTGAGGTATTAGAGCGCGTTTCGATCTTGAACAAAGATGGGGAAATTAAAACTCTGTCTGCAAGTGAATTGGCAATGGGATATGACACTTCGAGATTCCACAAAACAGGTGAAATAATCACGGAAGTTGTGCTTGATCTGTTTTTGGGGGATAAGAGTCGAGCAGGAGCGGTGGCGCGTGAATGGGCAAGGAGGAAAGCCATCCAGCCTTCCCGGTCGGCAGGATGTGTGTTCAAAAATATTTCTGATATTGATCAGGAAAACCTTGGATATCCAACCTCATCGGCGGGATATCTGATCGAGCATGTGTTGAAAATGTCCGGATTCAGAGTAGGAGGGGCGATGATATCCGAATCGCATCATAATTTTATTATTAATACGGGGGAAGCTAGTGCTAAAGACTACCTGGCGGTAAAAGATGAAATTGTCAGGCGAGCTAAAGAGGAGTTAGGTATAGATCTAGAATCAGAAATTGTATTATTGGGAGAGTTTTAAATTATGAATACACAAGCATGTTAAGAGGCGTTTTAGTACAATCAGACGAATGAGTGGAACTATTAAGGTTACGGGTGGAAATAAGCTGAGAGGTGAAATATCACCAATTCCGAATAAGAATTCAATCGTGGCGGCGTTGCCTGCCGCAATGTTGTCAGACAAAGAGGTAGTATTCAAAAATGTCCCGGCAACTTCCGACGTGGAGAAGATCCTGGAGTTGATGAAACAGTTAGGGGCAGAGGTAAAGGAGTCTGGATTGGGCAACGTAACCATAAATTGTAGAGGGCTGCATTCATATACTGTCGATGAAAAAATAGGAGGGCAGTTCAGGGGGTCACTGATGTTTGTTGGGCCTTTACTTGCTCGTTTTGGGAAGGCAATAGTGCCCCTTCCAGGAGGTTGTGAGTTGGGGATGCGATCAATAGAGGCTCACACAGATGTGTTAAGCAAGGTAGGAGTAAAAATTTCCTGTCAGGGAGCTTTGGTGCATTTTGAAGCGCCGAAGAAATTGAAAGAAAAGTACCGTGTATGGCAGACCGAAGCCTCTGTGACTGCAACCGAAAATCTGGCGATGTATGCGGCAGGAATAAGGGCTGAGGTTGAGATTATCGATGCTGCCTGTGAACCTCATGTGGTAGACGTCTTGAGGCTTTTAACAGACATGGGAGCGAAAGTTGAGGGAGCAGGTTCTAACAGAGTAACAATAAAAGGAACGACTGTTCACAAAAAAGCCGATTTCTTACCACGTCCTGATTTTATTGACATTGCCGGGATGATCGTGGCTGTGGCGGTAACAGACGGACACGTTCGAATCAGAGGGGCAAATATTCCCGATATCGTAGACGGGATGATCAACTGGTATGAAATGTTCAATATTAAGATCGACAGAGAGGGAGATGACTTGTTGGTGAGTGTGGGTAAGGGTGGATTAGAAGTAGATGTAAGGAAACAGGGGTTCCCTATGGGTGCTCCCAATCTACCAAAACTATACCCAAGGCCATGGCCAGGTTTCCCGGTGGATGCAATTCCTCCGATTGCCGTGCTAGCGAGTAAGTCCAGAGGGCGGCTACTATTGATGAATTGGATGTATGAGAGTGGTCTGGATTATGTTAGAGAATTGAACTCAATGGGGGCGGATATTCTGATGATGGATCCCCAGAGAATAATTGTTAATGGGCCGGTCAAATTTAAGGGTGGGTCAGTGACAACTCCATCCGTAATACAGGCTTGCAAAGCAATTTTTCTGGCAGCCCTCGCGGACAAAGTGACAACCACTATCTACGGGGTCGACATTTTAAGACGCCGATATCCGAATATTTTTGAGGTCTATCGTTCCTTGGGGGCAGAAATTGAAGTCGTACCGGAGGTTTTGTCGGTGGGAAAGTAGATAGTCAATGAGAAAAATATTAATTAGAATATTTTTGTGAAAAAAAACATAATGGTGCTTTATGGTGGAGTTAGTCCGGAGCATGAGGTGGCAATCATCTCCGCCGTTCAGGCAATGAATGCCCTCAAGGGAGAGGGTTTTGAAGTAATCCCGGTGTATATAAGTAAAGAGGGTGAGTGGTTCATGGGTGGGGAAAATTACCTTAAACCAGATTTTTATAAAGATTTAGAAAAAGTAAAATCTTCCGGAAAGCAGGTGATTCTGTCGGCAAACAGAGGCTGGGGATTAATGCAAAAAGGCCTGTTGGGTTTTGCACCGGTCGGAGTACAGATAGATGTGGTCTTTCCGGTATTCCATGGAAGTAATGGTGAGGATGGAACTATCCAAGGATTGTTGGAGTTGGCCAACCTGCCCTACGTTTTTTCGGGAGTCCTCGGCGGATCTGCCGGTATGGATAAGTATGTGACCAAGAGAGTGGCCGAGGGGTTGGGAATGAACGTCGCCCCTGACAAGTTAGTAGTAAGAGAGGGGTGGAATGAAAGTAAATTGAAAACTGTTTTGAAAGAGGTGAAGTTCCCAGTATTCGTTAAGCCGGCTACGTTGGGATCAACCATCGGCATCACCAGAGTGGAAAAGCCTTCGGAGTTGGGGGATGCTATTGAAGTGGGTTTTCATTATGATGACAGGGTGCTGGTCGAGGATGGAATTGATTTGGAGAAGGAAGTTAATATTTCGGTATTGGGTAACGGCCCTTATGAGGTGAGTGTCACCGAACAACCGGTAACCAAGGATAAATTATTATCTTTTAAAGACAAATACATCGCCAGTTCCAGTAGTAAGACTCAGGGAATGGCTAGTGCAAAAAGGATGATCCCTGCTCCAATTACTAAAGAACAACAGGCAACGATCGAGAAATGGTCGAGAAACATATTCAGGGCAATAAACGGGAAAGGATTGGCCAGGGTGGACTTTATTATCGACGAGAAGGGAAAGGTCTATTTTAACGAGATCAATACTATTCCCGGATCTCTATCTTTTTATCTTTGGGAAAGAAGTGGATATCCTTTTGGGAAACTGGTGACTAAGTTAATTCAACTGGCCGAAGAATCCTGGGAGGAAAAACAGAAAAAAGTGACCGTATTTGAAAGCAATATATTGGCTGGTTTGGGGAGGTTGGGAGTCAAAGGCAAGGCTTAGAAAGTATCAGGTAGGTCATTCTCGATCAAGATCCAGTCATACGTTTTTGACAGGTCTTCAATGAGAGGCCAAAGGTTGGTGGAGTTTTCGATATAGGAGAGGTTGTGTTTTAATTTTCCGGTAATTCCCCTTTCCAGATTGTTCGTTCGTTCCGACCGGCCAACAAGGATAACTTTGTCAAAAACACCCGAGCAGAGAGCGCCAATTTTTTGGTGAACAGGAGCAGTTTGTTTTCCCAGTTCAACAATCCCCGGAGTGATCAGAACCTTTTTACCTTTGATCTTTGACAGATCGTTGATCAGGGAAGTAAAACCTTCTTCATTGCTGCTGTAAGCATTATCTATCAGGATAGCTTTACCGAACCTTTTTAATTCAAGGCGGTGAGGAGAGGATTTTATTTTAGCGACCTGATCCTTGATGATCCGGTAAGGAACTTTCAGAATGATGGCCATGGAGATGGCGGATGTGAGGTTGTATAGATTGCTGGTGCCAAAGAGTGATGAGTTGAAACTGAGAGATTTCCCTTGGTGGGTAATGCTGAAAGAAAAACCTGAGGGAGTTAGTTTGTGAGAATGGGTATAGAAGGTGGCTTGGGGATCAGTAAGTGAGTAGGTAAGAGTTCCTTTATGTTTAGACAGTGACAGGTGTTCCTTGATATAAGGATTGTCCCAATTAACTAGCGCATGGGAGGGTTTAACGGCCTCAATTAGTTCGAATTTGGCGAGGGTGGTGTTGGTAAGATACTTGAACCTCTCTAAGTGTTGACTGCCAATGGCGGTAAGAATAGCGTATTGTGGAGGAACCATCCGAGTAAGTTCACGGATTTCTCCACGGATATATGCCCCCATTTCGCAAATAAAATAACGAGTTTTGCTGAGAAGCTCCAGGTCCACCACTTTGGCAATGCCAAAAACGGTGTTGTAGCTTTCCGGAGTTTTTACAGTTGGTGCATATGGTTGGAGGATGGTGCAAAGGAAGTCTTTGACCGAGGTCTTACCATATGATCCGGTGATACCAATCACGTCAAGTTTCGAGTGAGAGGTGATTGCTGATCGGACCCTCTCGACCGTGAGATAGCGATTAATTTTCTCGTAGGGGATAAGAGACAAGATCGATAAGAATAGTAGGGGAAAGGGCGCCAATAGGAGAACCATGTCAAGAATCAGGAGAAGTAATAATTGTCCAGAATAGAAGAGGGAGAAATTGATGAGAGCCAGATAAAGAAGGCTGAGTTTTGTTATCAGTCCTGTCTTGGAAGTTTTCACCAGACCTTTTTTTGATGAGAGGGAATAAGTGAGGGGATGGGAGAGCCACCAGCTCAGAAACCTGGAGATAGAGTAGCCTTCCTGTTGGAGGACGGTGAGATGGGTCCGAAAAGGCTTAAGCATTTTTTCTGATGATACTTATTAGGGCGTCGGATAGTTTTTGAGGAGAGCTAAGATGCGGGGTATGGTTTGAGCCGTAGAGGACATAGAGGTCACAAACGGGAATGTTTTCTGCCAGGAATTTACCCTTATTGGGAATTTCTGTATCGCCACTTCCCCAAACAACCGAAGTGGGAATGGAGATGTTCTTCAATTTATCGGAGTAGTCCTGATAAATAATCTTATTGAGGACCTTTTTCTGAATTTCATTTGAGCTGTAATAGTTGGGAGAGGCAGTTTTCTTGAGAAGATAATTTTTTACGGATTTTGGGAAAACGTAGATGATCGGTTTGAAGGTTGAGACAAATTGTGACTTTAATGTTGGTCTGGTGGCTCTGATGTTGGCAGGGGAAACCAAAATGAGATGCTTGACCAATTTGGGATAACGAAGGGAGATGTCAGTGGCGACCTGTCCACCGAACGAATGTCCCAAAAGAAAGATATTTTTCAATTTTAATTTCTCAATGAAAGATCGGATAAAGTCAGAGTACTCAACAACACCAGGGCTGCCAGGCAAGGGTTGGGTCTGGCCGAAAGCCGGAAGGTCGAGGGCGATCGTAGTGAAATCTCCAGGAAGGAGTTGAATCAGATCTTCCCAGTGTGCAGCCGAGTGTCCCCAACCATGAAGTATCAGAAGAGTTTTTCCACCGGTGCCGGTTTTTTCATAATGAGTGAGAAGGCCGTTGAGAGAAATGTTCATAGTTTATTCTAGACGAGACTGAGGATCTGCCGGTCTAGGCTGAGGTTTATTACCCAACATATGTTAGGTATATATTATATAGATGAGGTAAAATTGAGGCTATGGCAGCCTATGATTTTAAAGAAATAGAAGCAAAATGGAATTCCCGATACGAGGAATTTGAGGGATACGAGGGTGTGGATTTCAAAGAGGGCAAGGAGAAGTTTTTCATGCTGACCGAGTTTCCATATCCGAGTGGGTCAGGATTGCATGTGGGTCACGCCTTTTCGATGACGGGGGCGGACGTATATGCGCGTTTCATGAGGATGAAAGGAAAGAATGTGATGTTCCCCATGGGTTGGGATGCTTTTGGACTGCCGACAGAAAACTATGCGATCAAGACTGGAATAAAACCGCAAGAGGCAACGAAAGAAAACACCGAAATGTACAAACGTCAGATGAAGCAGATGGGTTTTTCCTTTGACTGGAAGAGGGAGATAAATACTACCTTACCCGATTACTACAAATGGACACAGTGGATATTCGTAAAACTGTTTGAAAAAGGTTTGGCCGAAAAACAGGAGATCGCTATTAACTGGTGTCCAAAAGACAAGATTGGTCTGGCCAACGAAGAGGTGATCAACGGTAAATGCGAGAGGTGTGGAACTCAGGTCGAGAGAAGAACCCAGTCACAGTGGGTGGTAAAGATCACCGCATATGCAGATCGGTTGATCGAGGGTCTGAAAAATACAGAGTTTATTGAAAAGGTAAAAGCAGCACAAATAAATTGGATAGACAGAAAAGAAGGAGCGAAGATAATATTTAAATTGGCCGACGGTAGTGATGAACTGGAAGTTTTTACCACCAGACCAGATACGCTGGAGGGAGCAACTTTTATGGTGGTTTCCCCGGAGCATAAGATCGTAGAAAGGGTGATGGATGACCAGTTGGTAGCAGGTTACGTCGAGGAGGCTAAAAAGAAGAGTGACATGGAGAGGGCAGAGCTTAATAAGGAGAAGACGGGAGTTTTCTCGGGACTTTATGCCATTAATCCATTGACCCAAAAAGAGATACCTGTTTGGATAGCAGATTATGTACTTTCCTCATACGGAACAGGAGCGATCATGAGTGTTCCAAGTCATGATGAGAGGGATGGTGAATTCGCAAAAAAATATAATTTGGAGATAAATTGGACGTATCAGCCCGACATGGGAATGATAGACAGAATTGAGAATGAGGGTTGGGGGAAAAAGGCAGTTAATTATCATCTGAGGGATTGGATCTTTTCCAGACAACATTATTGGGGTGAACCAATTCCGATGGTATATTGCGAGAAGGATGGTTGGGTCAGCGTCCCCGAGGATCAATTGCCGGTAATCTTACCTGAGATAGAAAAATATCAACCAACCGATAATGGAGAGTCACCTTTGGCGAATATACCCGAGTGGGTAAAGACGGTTTGCCCAAGGTGTGGTAGTTACGCAACTCGTGAAACCGACACAATGCCAAATTGGGCAGGGAGTGATTGGTACTTCCTGAGATTTTGTGATCCGAAGAATGAAAATGTGTTGGCTGACATGGAGAAGATGAAATACTGGCTACCGGTCGATATATATGTAGGTGGGGACGAGCACAATACCTTGCATCTTTTGTATTCGAGATTTATCTATCAATTTTTGTGGGATCTGGGAGTGGTACCAAATGAATATCCGGAGCCATATAAAAAACGTTTATCTCACGGGATTATCCTAGGTCCTGACGGGAATAAGATGAGCAAAAGTAAAGAGAACGTGATTTTGCCCGATGTGGTGGCCAACGCACACGGAGCAGACACTCTAAGGGCTTACATGATGTTCATGGGACCGTTTGATGCGACCATGACTTGGAATGAAAGTTCTCTGTTGGGAGTAAAAAGATTTTTAGACCGATTTTATAAATACGTAGGTGAAAAGATTAAGGAGGGTCAGGGAGGTGTTGAGAGTGATAGGGAGATAAAGGTGGTGATCAACCGATTGGTAAGTGAGGTAGGAGCCGATCTGGAAAGCTTCAAGTTCAATACGACGATCGCAAAAATAATGACCGCTTTGAATAGACTTGAGGAAGGGGGAAACATATCCAATGATGATCTTAAGAAGCTGGTGCAAGTACTGTCTCCAATTGCTCCTTTCGTGGCCGAAGATCTATGGGAAAATTTGGGAGGAGAGTTCAGTATCCATGGATCAGTGTGGCCAAGTCACGACAAGCAGTACTTGGTTGATGAAACTGTTACAGTTTCTGTACAAGTAAACGGAAAACTCAGAGGGACGATAGTTGTCAGTCCCGATGCTGAGGAGCCTGTGGTGAGAGAGCTGGCGGAGAAGCAAGAAAGAATATCCGGATATCTGACTAAGGGTGAGGTAAAGAAGGTTATTTACATCCAAGGGAAAACAATAAACTTCGTAGTGGGATAAGAATTATTGTCCTGTGGTAATATAGCTTTATGCCAAAAATTCAACAACAGTTACAAACCAATACAACACCCCTTTTGGTGTTGTTACTAGTCGGGGCAGCTTTCTTCATCGGAAGACTGTCAGCTCAAGTAGAAACCCTAAAAAATGGGAACACTACAGCGGCACAACCGCAAGCACAAGTCGCAGGCCAGCAACAGCCGCAGACACCTACCGTTAGTATCGATCAGATAAAAGATCTTTTCAAGAAAAATTTAGTTACATTTGGAGATGCGAAAAGGAAGATATTATTTGTTGAAGTATCTGATCCCAGTTGTCCATATTGCCATGCAGCAGCAGGTCTAAATACGGATTTTTATAACAGCTCACCTCAGTTTAAGCCTGTCTCAGCAGGTGGAACTTATAAACCTCCAGTACAAGAAATTAAGAAATTGGTTGATGAAGGTAAGGCATCGTTTGTTTGGATATATCAAAATGGACACGGAAACGGTGAAGTGGCCAGCAGAGCTTTGTATTGTGCCAACGACAAAGGTAAATTCTGGGAAGCTCACGACATGCTATTTACCGGTGAAGGGTACAAGCTGATCAACGAGGTCGTGAAAAACGACATGGGTAAATCAGCAGAGATGGCGGCTTTCCTAAAATCAGCCGTGGACGAGAAATTCATAAAAGATTGTTTGGATAGTGGTAAATATAATTCCAGGCTAGGTGAGGATGCCAGTTTGGCAGCTTCATTGGGAGTATCGGGAACACCTGGTTTCTTTGTGAACGAAACCAACTACCCAGGTGCTGTTAGTTTCTCAGACATGGAGACAGTGGTAAATGCGGCTTTGTAAACAGAAGATTAGTAGAACTCTTTTAAAAAGTCTCCCACGAGGGAGACTTTTTATTGATCTTCTTATTCTATTATGAGGACGCCTTTTATTTCCGGGTGGATAGAACAGTGGAAAGGATAGCTTCCGGGTTCAGAAGGACCTTCCATGTCGATTGGCTGGCCAGCTTCAATGAGACCCGAGTCAAAGGTGCCGGTATCTGACGTAACCGAGTGAGGGATAGAACCGTTGTTAATTATGTTAATAAGCGAGTTGGGTTTAGCTCTGACTTCGGTGGGGACAAAACCACTGTCGAGCATCCTGATCTCACCAGTATTTCTTTCAATTCCAGGGGGAGGGGGGGTGACTCGTCGGAATTGTTCGGGGATGAGCTTGTTACAGCCGGAAACCAATACTCCGAAGATAAATATAAGTAGTAAGAAAGGAGTTCTTTTGAATCTCATATCTTTTTAGGTCACTGAATCCCCAGCTTTTCTTCTATCCTTTTGATTCTATCTTTAAGCTCTTGGTTCTCTTTTTCGAGCTTGTCGATCCGTGAGGAAGTTTGATTTATGTCTGGATCAAACCAAGACACATTAACAAAAGTCATGATTTTTCCTACTAATGTGCCGTCGGGAAGAGTAAAACAAGGCTTATTCGGATTGGTTCCACCATCTGCAGGCCAGGTAATGTCAGCAATTGAACTGACATTTGGACAGTTGGCACTGTTCCAATTTTCGGTAGATTCTAAGGCCTTACCAACAATGGTTCCGGCTTTGACAGATTTCATACCTGTCCCTTGAATTGATGAGGATGAAATCGGATCTCCCTTATATATAGTGCCTCCTTTAGAAGTGACTACGACCGGAACACGACCGGAAAGGGCAATTGCTGGTTCGTATGGGTCAATCTGAGGAGTACCTCCCGGGTTGATCGAAACCTGGCTACCAAAAATAGTAATTGCAGGATTAGTTGAAACAACACCAATCACTGTCGGGTCGTTTGGATGCGAGGCTGCACGTACGGTTCCTACTTGATTGGCTGCGGGAGAGTTATCTACACTCATGATGAAGCCGGGTTTGGCGGGGAGGAGACTATAATGTCGTTCGGCCAAGTCAACAGCACAATCTGCGCCTGCGGAAGCACATGTGCCATTCAAAACGCCGTTGCCGCTTTCATCAACAGTAAAAACGTTTGTGTTAGATCCATTCCTAACAATAAAAAAAGAAGCATTAGCACTTGTGGCTTGATTATCGTCCAGTTCTGCTATTACATTATTATTACCATTGAGCCACAGATCATTAACTGACTGTAATGTTAAATCAAGATTTGCACCAACAAGTTTAATCCAATTTGAGGAGTTGCCGATGTTAACTTGTCCGGTGAATAAGTTGACACCCGTACCTGATTGGGTGTATGCACCATTAGTCGTAATTCCTGATATGCCGGTCATGACACCAGTAGTAGATATATCCCAATCTGAGGAGCTGACAGCAATTGTATCAAGGCCATTACCCAGTGTTAATATACCGGCCAGAGTAACGGCATTTAAAGTGTTGCCTATAGTGACTGTTCCAGTTGAAGTTCCGGTGTTGATATTAGTGGCGAAATTAGAGGATGCGTTGAGACTGACAATACCTCCGGTGCTGGTGATGGCAGCATTATTCGTAATTCCTGATATGCCTGTCATG
This sequence comes from uncultured Pseudomonadales bacterium, assembly GCA_964648275.1. Classification (GTDB taxonomy): domain Bacteria; phylum Patescibacteriota; class Microgenomatia; order UBA1400; family MFAQ01; genus CAIQPO01. The sequence continues at coordinate 10,088 of CAZYOB010000011.1, read as the reverse complement.
ACACCAGTAGTAGATATATCCCAGTCTGAGGAGTTGACATAAATTGTTCCCGACCCTCCGCCTAGGTTCATCGTTCCAGTTCCATTGGTGAAAATAGATAAAGCTTCGTCCGTGTCGTAGGAACTTATCGAGGCGGTCCCGTTATATCCCAGCATAAGGGCGGGAATATAAGTTTGGGTTTCGTATACAAGGAGATCCCAATCTCCACTGTTTAATGCATCGATTCCTCCACCGGAAGTGTTCACATGGGCGAATGCGGTAGTAACGCCAGCGGTATTAGGAAGCAATTGTGACCCGTCAGCGCTAATAATCAATTGGCCATCTACACTGAAACCGTCAGTAGCACCAACGCTTCCTACAACATCCAGTTTGCTGGCTGGGGTGATGGTGCCGATACCGATATTACCATTGGTAAGATCCATGGTCATGTTGTAGTCATATCCGTTTACGGCTCTAGCAGCATCGTATCCAAAGAAACCAAAGTCATCTCCAAGACCACCCAAATTTACAACGTGACCAGATGAAGTAGTCTGACGGATAAAGGGACTATATGAAGCGGCTGGCTGTCCAGAGCCATTGAGCCCGTAGGTGCCGGTTTTTCCTGATAACCAACTTCCTCCTGGAGTATAAAGGTTAAGACTTAGGGCATATGCTGAACCATTTACGGCAAGATTATAGGTTGGATCGGCGGTGCCTATGCCGACGTAACCGGCGCTGTCTAAATATAAGGTGTTGGTGGGAGTATCTGGCTCAACTTTAAATGGATATGTAAGGGTACCGGTGCTATCGGCTAGTACGAAGTTTGTATCTGCGCCATATTGTCCGAGTCTCCAGTCCTGAGCTGAAGTTTGAGAGATATACGCTGAGTAATAATTTGAAGCTCCGTTTGTTATTATATACGCTCCTCCACTAGTGACTGAGGTAGATGTAATTATGTTATCTCCGCCTGTGGTGGATACTTGTAGTTTAGAGGCGGGATTGGTGGTGCCGATGCCGACGTTACCACCATTTTCTCCAATAATTAAATTGTTGTTATCAGTTTGCAGGTGCAGGGTTTTTCCTGCACTTGCAACGTAGTCATAGACTGTTATTTTACTTGTGTTTGATCCACCGGGATCTGATTGCATCACTATAGAACCGTTGGATGAAGTATCGGTCAACCTAAATTGTGGCGCCACCGCGGCGACCACTAAGTTTGCGCCGGGGTTGGTGGTACCGATGCCGAGTTTTCCAGGGCTGTTGATTATCAAGTTTTTGTTGTTACCTACAATAATATCTCCCGCAAGTGCCAGAACATCGGTGACACCATCGATCTCGAATCCCAGTCTAAGAAGTTCGGGGTCGGTAGAGAAAAGACTAAGAGTATCAGTCGCGGAGGTGTCGTTTAAGTCGGCATAAGCTATGGATGATAGGGTTTCTCTGAGAACGTAACTCTGCGGGCAGGTACCATCAGGATTGGCCACGATCATGTCTAGTTGAGTGAGCGACGTAGGAGGAGGGGTAGGTGAGATGACTGCGCCTGTAGTGGGATTGATAGTTAACGTTTTAATTGCCGGAAGTCCATCAAGATCCTCATCTTTAAGACATAATTTATTTTGAATGATTTGGGCATTGGAGTTGACGTAAATGGTGGCGCCATTGGTGATCCTGATCTCATAGCCCGGGTACCAGACCATAGTGCGATAGAGGGTGAGATTGATACCATCGAGGATGATGTTCCCGTTGGATGTACCATTAACATCTTCATAGATGACACAATTATTAGCCAGGGTAACATCTCCGACCACTTGGGGGTCGGTTCCAGGTGTGAAGTTGCAAATATTTTGTTCCGGAGGTACGAAATCCTGTGCTTCAACCAAGTTGGACCTTTGAAGTGGAAGATAGAAGGAGAGGGAGAGTGATAACAGGAAAAGGAGAGTGTTTTTAATCATATTTTTTTATCTCAACAGAAATGGTTTGATAGTTTTCTTGTTGGTTTGGGTAGTCATTTCAAAGGTAAAAGAATAGCTGGTAAGGGCAGTGTCGGGGAAGCTATAAGTAGCCGACCAGACTCCTAGTGTGGAGTTGCCGGACTTAACAGTGGGGGTGTAAGTATTGGTGGCATTGTCGGTTTTAAGGGTGATTTTGAAGTCGGTTATAGGCTCTGAACTATTAACCGATATATCAATGGTTTGCTGAGTGCCCTTGGTGGCATCAAGCGGGTCGACGACGACTTGGGTCAACTTGGAAAAATCCTGATCTCCACCTCTGACAAAAAAGGTCTGTTTACCTGAGGGGAGGATGAGAGTGGGAGTGGGAGCGGCGATGGTGCCCGGATGAGCTTTGGAATCAGTGCCCGTTTTCTGCCCTTCAAGGTTCGGTCGGGGAACTTTCAGTCCAAAGGGATTGGCTAAAATCAGGAAAAATCCAACCAAACCAAGAACAACACCCAAAATGACAAAATAGACGGGTTTCACCTTAGATTCATATTAGGCAGGAAAAAAGTAAAAGTCAACTGGTTTTAATGACTTTGGGTTGAATTTGAGGGGGGTGTAGACTAAAATACATCGATATGCAAAAAGTGGCGATGCTTTCCACTTTATTCCTTTTCCTTACCTTTGCTCAGATGGGACTTTCCGTAAGCAAAGAGACTGTAATAAATGAGGTGGCCGCGACCGAGAGCGCACAGGCCAGTATTTCTGCGCAACCTGAAGAGGAAAACACCGTTGATTTAACTGTGCCTAGCGCCGAAAAAGGGAGGCTGGAGAAGCTATTGGAAACAGAAAAGGTTGAAGGCTGGTGGGGGTTGAACATCTTGAAAATTGCAGTCAGGAATGCGGTGGATCAGGGTGTGTCCCCTAATACTATAGTAGTATTGTTCCTTTTCCCATTGGTGGCTGCGCTAGTAGCTTTTTCTAGACAGGTATTAGGCATCAGTGGATTTGGAATAATTACTCCGGCCATGTTGTCGGTGGCATTTCTTTCAACCGGAGGTCTGGCCGGTTTAGTGCTTTTGGCCTTTATTCTCTGTGCAGCTACGTTTGCGAGAATGGTGGTAAAGAAAATCAGAATTCCTTACCTGCCAAAATTGTCCATGAGTTTGTGGATCGTTTCGATGATGGTAATGATCTTTTTGATGGGATCCCCAAGTTTGGGTCTTAATAGGTTAATCGGTGTGGGAATCTTCCCGATCTTGTTGTTCGTACTGTTAGCCGAAACATTTATCGAGGCTCAAATAACCAGATCCCTGAAGATCTCATTTTTTATGACTGCAGAGACGGTAGTACTGGCATTGATCGCTTACAGAATAATGAGTGCTCCATGGGTTCAGGAACAGGTTTTGCTTCACCCAGAAACTTCCGTGATGTTAATACTCTTTGTTGATTACATCATTGGAAAATACAAGGGCTTGAGATTGATGGAGTTGTGGCGTTTTAGAAAAATGATTCACAGATGAGCATAGTACGCCGAGGAGACCTTTTAGGACTTAATGCCAGATCGGCAGAGTACTTGCGCCTTAATAGGAAGCTGGCAAGAGACCGAGCGGATAATAAGCTACTGACAAAAAGAGTTCTGAAGAAAAGAGGTATTCCGCATCCCAAACTATTGGGCATTCTGGGAAACCATAGAAAAGTAGAGAATTTCGATTGGGAGTCATTGACCGGAGGATTTGTGATAAAGCCCGCAAAGGGATTTGGTGGACAGGGTATCTTATTGATCAGAGCTTCGGTAAAAGAACCGGGAAAGTTTATTTTGCCCGGAGGCAAAAGAGTGGGTGTCGAAGATCTAAAGTTGCACGCTCTGGATGTAGTTGAGGGGAGATATTCACATAATAGTTTGCCGGATAAGGCAATGATCGAGGAGAGGATCAACATCCACCCCAAGTTTAAAAAGATGGCGGTTGGTGGTGCTCCTGATGTCAGGGTAATTGTATTTAACAATGTACCGGTGATGGCAATGTTGAGGTTACCGACAGAAGAAAGTGGAGGAAAGGCCAATTTACATCAGGGAGCAATCGGATTGGGAATCGACTTGGCTACGGGAATTACGACTTACGGGGTGTACAAGAATGAGTCGATAAAGTATTTTCCAGACACCAATAAAAAGGTAAACGGAATTACTATCCCGCACTGGGACAAGATCTTAAGGATGTCTGTGGAGACGCAGATGGCCAGCCGTTTGGCATATTTATCCGTTGATATGTTGATCGATGCCGAGAATGGTCCGGTAGTACTGGAGCTTAATGATCAGCCGGGATTATCTATTCAGATAGCCAATATGCAGGGGTTGAGAAAACGATTGGAGAGAGTTGAGGGAATATTGGTCGATACTCCCGAAAAAGGAGTGAGAATTGCCAAGACCCTTTTTGCATTGGAGTTTGCCAACAGGGTGAAGTTTGATACCCAAGAGAAAAAACAAGTGAAGGTGATCGACAGGGTGAGGATAAAACCACATAAGGGCAAAAGGGTGTCGGTCGATGTAAAGGTCGATACCGGAGCTTTCAGTACCAGTATTGATAGAGCATTTGCCGAGAAGCTTGGATTGTTATCCGATGAGCATGTTTTGCTAACACGAAAATTCAAATCCGCCTTGGGAGAGGAAACCAGAAAGTTGATCGGGGTGGACTTTGTACTAAAGGGAAGAATAATTAAAACCTGTGCCAGTGTTACCGGAAGGTCTCATTTGCAATACAACATGATCATTGGCAGAAGAGATCTGAAGGGGTTCCTTGTCGACCCATTAATAGATGACGAGATGATAAATGTTAGAAAATAGAATGAAAATCGCTGCATTCCATAGACTGAACTTTGAAGATACCGAACTCAGGTTAAATGAAGAAGCCAGAAAACTTGGTATTGACTTGGTATGGATAAAGTACCGGGATTTGAAGGTGGTCGGCGAGAGAATATTTTTTGGTGACACTGATATAAAGGATTTTGACGGTTGGTACTTCAGAGCCGTGGGGACTGAGTTGGAGTGGAGTAAGTTGCTCCAACTTTATGCAAGAAAATACCAAATGCCGGTAGTGGATGACTATTTGATAACCGAGGGACCATTGAGAAGATTTAAATCCGTGATGAGCTGGCAACTATTGGACGCAGGAGTGAATTATCCAAAGTCAGCTTACATCGAAAGAATTGAGGACTTGGAGACCGAATTGAAGAAATGGGAATTCCCATTAATAGTTAAGCTGTCTCAAGGAGGAAGACATGGAATGGGAACTTTTTTCCTGAGAACTTTGGATGAATTGAAGTCTTTAGTAGAGAGGTTGGAGCAGAGAAATACGAGTGCTACCGAGGCAGGAAAGCAGACCAGAGTATATCGAGGATTTTTGGTGCAGGAATATATTGAAAACGACGGTGATTTCAGAGTGATGACTGTTGGATACAAATGTATTGGGGGGTTCAAGAGGCAGCCTAAAGTCGAACGACTAGTGTTGAATCAGAGTGAGGGGAAGTCGGTCGGAATAGAGGTACCGGAGGATGTTGCCGAAACCGCCGAAAACGCCGCCAGGGTTTTGGGAGTTGAGATAGCCGGTACCGACCTGGTGAGGAACAAGAAGGATGGAGGGGTATACATCATTGAGGTAAATGAGGCGCCACAGTTCAAGGTGTTTGAAAAGAGAACCGGTAAAAACGCAGCCAGAGAGATCTTGGAGCACTGTGTTCGAAAGTTTTCAAAATAATATGAAAAAGATATTAATACTGACCAGATTTAGAGGGGAGTATGAGCCGACCAGACTTAAAAAGGAGGCGATAGGTCTGGATTGCGAAGCAGACACAGTTAACTACGAGCATGTCAGGTTGGGTGTGGATGAGTCCGGAAAACCTGAAATCGATTTGGGAACAGGAAGAAGTTTGGTGGAATATGACTTGGTGATTCCAAGAGCCGCCAGCGCCAGGGGGAAGGCGAGTCTAACCGGGGTAAAGACCGTGATGTTGGAATATTTGGAGAAGTCAGGAAAAAATACTGGGGTAATCAATGGCAAGAGTTTTAAACTTTATCCTTTGATGGGGAAGCTGGAGCAGGGCGTGTTGTTGTCTCAGGCAGGGTTGCCAGCGATCCCCTTTCAGAGCTTTAACGGTAAGAAAGGATGGAAGAGTTATCTCGATTCCGATCCGATATTGCCGGTGATGGTAAAGATGAGATTTGGAAGTCATGGTAAAGGGGTGAGGTTGGCCGAAACTATGGAGAAACTAGTGAAACTTTCAGAAAAATACAATGAAGGCACGGTGCTGATCCAACCGGTACTGAAGGTTAGAAGATGGTACAGGGTGATAGTGTTGAATGGTGAAGTTTTGGGAATGATGGCTCACAGACAAAAAGGGAAGTTCCAAACAGAGGAGATAAGGACGGAGGTGGAAAGCATCCGACCAGAGTTTACAGACGAACAGTTCGGTGAGCTAAAACAAATTTGTGTGAGAGCATGCAAAATTTTTGAGTGTGATTACGCGGGATTGGACGTGGCCTGGGAAGAAGATCAGAAAAGGTGGATCATTTTCGAAGTCAACAGGACAGCACAGTTCAAGTGGTTCGAGAAAGCTCACAGGGATATAAATGTGGCGAAAAGTATTATCGAGACAGGATTGCGATAAAGAGTGAGATAGGGTACAAATTAGGTATGAGGCAAAGGAGTACTGTTTACAGTTTGAAGAGACATGATCCCTATCTGGAAAGTAAGGATGAACTTAAGGCTATGAAGAAGGGTGGGGATGAGACACGAGTCAAAGACCAAAAACAGGGACAGAGTGAGTATCGGAAAAAACTAGCGCAGCGGAAGAAGGGTTGATTTAGAATAGGTGGAATGAGAGGAGTGGTTATTTTTTTGGTATGTGTACTGATTTATGGAGTGAGTATTTTTGGTGGTTTTATTCAGGACGATAGGAAGGTAATTCTGGCCGATCCAACTTTAGGAAATATAGAAAGCTTGTTAGAAGCGTGGATCAGCCCCTATTACAAAGGTAATCCTGAGTCGGGAGCTTATCGTCCGTTGACCAGTTTTTCTCTGGCACTTGACTCGATAATTTTGGGGAAGAGTGCTTGGGGATACAGAATGATGAACATCATTTTTTACGGTTTAGTGTGTATAGGTGTTTACGAGCTGTCCAGACGGGTTTTTCGGAGTGATAAGTGGGGTTTTTGGGTAGGATTGTTATTTGCCGTGTTGCCGATCCATACGGAGGCAGTGAGCAATATTGTGGGTAGAGGGGAGCTCTTGGCGGGAGGGTTGGTAATTTGGATGTTGGTCATGGCAATGGAGAAGAAATGGGGATGGAGTATGTGGCTGTATTTTTTGGCAGTATTGTCAAAAGAGTCGGCCATAGTGTGGGCAGTTCCATTGGTTTGGTTGACCTTTCAGAGCAAGCTACAGAAGGATAAACTGGTGGGAATTGTCATGATCATGACAATGGGTTTAATCGCATATTTTGCGTTCCGTCTGGGAATTTTAGGGAGTGATATTTTCTCCGATAATGCAACCTTGGTCGAAAACCCTCTTAAATTTGTTGGCCATTCACAGAGAGTGATGGCAGGAATAGGATTGGTCGCCTACGGTATAAGTAAGACGCTTTTTCCGATCCAATTGTCATATGACTATTCTTTTGATCAGTTGGGTGGTGGAAATCTATCCAAGGCTTGGTTGATGATTGGTTTGGGAGTGATCCTTTTATCTATTTTTTTGATGAGGAAGAGAAAAGCTGAGCTGAGTTGGGGTTTACTCTTTTTATGGCTGCCCCTGATCGTTACGGGGAACATAATTAAACCCATTGGAACTATTTTTGGGGAGAGATTGTGGCTTTTGCCTTCATTGGGGGTGCTATATATATGTGTTTGGTTAATCAGGCAAATAAAGTTCAGATGGATTGAATTAGTCTTGTGGTTAGTTGTGGTGTTATTGGGAGTCAGGTCATTTGTCAGGAATATTGATTGGCTGGGAGAGAATAGATTGTTCGTAAAAGATGGTGCTTATGCAACCGGGAGTGTACTAACGCAAAGCAATGTTGCCGCTGTCTATTTAATGGAGGGTAGACCGGATGAGGCAAGGATATACTTGGAGAAAGCAAGTTCAATCTATCCAGAATATCCATATCTGATGAATAATTGGGGAATCTACTATTGGCAGAAAGAGGATCTCAAATCGGCAAAAGAGATGCTTGAAAAATGTATTGAAGTTCACCCCCAAAACGCACTTTGTACCGGAAATCTAGGTGATCTTGAAAGAGTTGACGCACAAATAAAGACTTTGTGAGAAAATATAACCTGTGAAAAAAGTGGCTGTAGGGCTCTCCGGTGGCGTTGACAGCGCCGTGACGGCATTGCTTCTTAAGAGGCAGGGTTTTGCTGTGGTCGGAGTACATCTATACTGTTGGCCGCCAAAGAGCGAGATAGAAAAAGACGGAATCACGAGGGAAGAATGGATCAAGAAAAATGGTTGCAGAGCGGACGAGGATAGATCCGCGGCTCTGAAAACTGCTTTAGAGCTGGAAATTCCATTTAAGGTCTTAGATTTTTCCGATGAATACAACAAGCGAGTGGTGAGTTATTTTTATGCGGAGTATGAGGCGGGAAGAACGCCAAACCCGGATGTTCTGTGCAACAGTGAGATTAAGTTCGGACTATTCATGGATTGGGCAATGAAGAATGGATTTGATTATGTGGCAACTGGACATTATGCGAAGCTTCTTAATGAGGGTGGTATTAAACTAATGATCCCAAAAGACAGACACAAAGATCAGACCTATTTTTTATGGAAACTGACACAAAAGGAATTGTCTCGTTCACTTTTTCCCTTAGGTGACTATTTCAAGGATGAGGTAAGGAGTATCGCAAAGGAGGCAAAACTGTCCGTGGCTGACAGGAAAGACAGCCAGGGGATATGCTTTGTGGGGCCGGTCGATGTCAAAGAATTTTTGGCCAGACGATTGAGAGACAATCCGGGAGTGGTGGTGAACTTACAAGGTGAGGTCTTGGGAGCGCACGAGGGAGTATGGCATTACACTATTGGAGAGCGGGGTGGTTGGGAGATCAATCCGAGCGCTCAAAGAAAGCTTGTTGAGGCAGGGAAAACACCCATTTTGTATGTGATAGATAAAGATGCAAAGAAGAATCTGTTAATTGTTGGAGAAGCAGATGAGGCAGTGGAAAATAAGTTTGAAGTCGGAGAAATAAACACCATCCTCAGAGAGGACTGGGGAGACGCAGTGGTAAGGATTAGACACGGAGGAGAGCTGCTTAAGGCGGGTATAAGCAAAACGGAAAAAGGTTTGTCAGTGGTTCTTGGCAAGGCCGTGAGAGGGGTGGCCAGTGGTCAGAGTGCAGTGTTTTATTCCCATAATGGAGAAGTCCTTGGTGGCGGAGTCATAATATAAGCAATTTCGATTGGATATATATAAGGAGTGAGAAAAATTAATTTTGATTACTTGGTGGTGGGAGCGGGTTGCGGTTACCAATGCCGGGATGGCTATAATTCCAGGGAATTAGATTTGACACCAGATCCATCTGTGATTATCATCACACATGGAGAATAATTCCGGAAGAAGAGTAAAAAAATCGGAGCCTGATTTTGATAAGTTGTTTAATTTGGCCAACGAATTGGCTATGGCGATGAACCCCCAAAGATGGTTTAATCTGACCAACCGTGAAGAATTGATCGAAGGCGGTCTTGAGGGTGAAACGAGGCCGGTGGGTGGTATGGACGTTTCCGAAGAAGAGAGGCTTGAGGTGGTATGTGAAATAAGAAGATTGCTGGAAATAGCTTTGGCCGAAGCTCCAACCGAGTCTCTTCCTGCCGAATTTCTTGAGTTCTTGGAAAAAATAGACTTTTCTCCTTTGGACGAGGACTACTGAAAACACCCTTTCCGGGGGGTATCAGAGTCATCGACTGAGTTGAGCATTTTTTACTTTCCTGTGCTAAAATACTGATATTCCGAAGGATCAGTTTGGGTTTGAAATTTTCTTGGCCGGACTACTTGCCAAGGTGGATCTTAGCTGTTAGAATATCGGAGCACTTTACCAAGTCAATAGCAGAAAAAAACAACATAATCGTTTGAGATGTGGCAGAGAGTGACGTTTAAACATTAATTCTTTTTTTGAGAATTTGATCCTGGTTC
>CAZYOB010000010.1:0-33593 GCA_964648275.1 uncultured Pseudomonadales bacterium | reverse complement strand
TTCGTCAAAGCCTATCATCGGGACAGAAAATTTAAACATGTAATCATTCCTGGGGGACGATTTGCCAATGCATGCCTGTTTCTTCAACCTGAACCACACCCAAGTGTCCTAGAACGGCTTCAAAAGCAATCAATGAGGATTCGACCATTTCCACTAGGACTAGGGATCATGACCTCTGCAGTAGCTCTCTTCTTCATACCGTCATACGGCCTTGTTCTTTACCTCTACCTCTGCCTTCAAGCCACCTTCTCCGAATACTTCTACCCCAAGATTGGTGCAACCCCAAGCGACCTCACCAAACGGTAATTACCCTTTCACCAAAAAATGCTCACCCAGAGATAGGCGAGGAAAATAAAAAGGGGATTTGACAAATTTATTTGCAACAAATCCTTGACCTAAATGAGCTAATAACCCCAAAATGATCATCTTGGTGTAAAAGCCAATGACGGATCTCCAAAAAAAAATAAATATAAAACTAAAGTAGTTTTATGAGCAAATTTTTGTTCAAAAAAAGTCAAATAATCTAGTAAAAAATGGTAAACAACCAAATATTTTCAAATGTATACAAAAGTTACCCTACAGGACATACAAAAATATTTGACCAATCTGCAATCCAAAATAGTGACAACTAACATGGAATACAGCTTTAAGATAAAAAAACAAGATATAAATTTTTTCAAATATAAAAATAAAAGATATCGATACCCTCCCGGGGGGTATATATTAATTTCAACCGGCAAAATCAGATAGTTAGCGTGTTCTAGTAAATTATACTTTAGGATATTTGGTAAGGTTGTAAAGAAAATTAATCATTGGTAATGGAACTCCAAACCAATCAAAAATATGATAAAAACCGAAAAAATTTAATTTCTACGGGCTTCATCTTATATAAAATACATAAACAAATTGACCAGATATATTTGCGAAGTAATTCGCAAAAAACAATATGATGCATACGATTAACAAAGTTAGGCTTTAGCACAAACCAATAGTGTTCTGTTCCCCTTTTTTCCTCAAAAAAGCCTCAAACCGCCCTACACAATGGCCCAAGAAAGGCGTCTGAGTGTGGATCTGGGTAACATTAACAAAAAAATATTCTATTCTTTTAATTAGACTCTTGGAATTTTCGATGCTCAATACCCAATCAACATCGTTACCGGTAATTGATTACTTAAACACAATATATTTACTGAATAATAATAAACGAACTACGAACCTGGCTAGGTACGATAAGTTTAATAATAAGCACTCAGTAGAACCAGAGCCCACGAACCTAAGGATCTTTGACTCTACTACACCGAAAAAAACAATTGTAGGATGCCAGTAATTGATAAAGAAGTTGAAAAACCTAATCTCATCAATCAGATGAGGAATAAAAAGGAAAAAGGCAAAATATCTAGAAAAAATACAAATGAGACACATTCCAAGCTAAGTATTACTATTCTATACATAGTATATCAAACGTGATGTTCCCTTATCATTTGTGAAAATCGTCGAATATTCAATAAACGCACAAATATAAATTAGATTGCTCCTATTTCCGCAAGATAAAATATATCTCCGCAATTCACCGCAAATGATCTTCGGCTTTCCGCACACAAATCTGTTCATATAGACCCTGCTAATGTCATGGAAATGGATCATTCATCCCCCTGTTGACAACTCAACTCCTGCTTATTATATTGGTATATAGACGTCTAATATCGTCTAATCTGAACCTAAACAATGTTATCAACAGCTGTTAATAAAATGATCATCAACGACTACTCTCAAATCACTGAAGACTCAGTCAACACTTCCTTCAAGGATGTACTCCTGGCTGGTGCCGTAGTTGTGCTTCCGATCTTATTCCTTCTCCTGATCTCAAGCCAATAACACCGATTAAAATGAGCCTGCCAACCCCCCAAGAGCTCCTAAAACACTTCGCAAGCTTCCTCATTGAGGCTGGACTCTCGGCAGTCTCCGTAAAGAACTATCTCTCCGATATCCGGCACTTTCTAAACTTCATTAACAATATCCCATCGAATACAACTCCACCAACAGTTGAGGAGGTATTTCAAAACCTAACAAAGTATGTCAATCTATATACAGAATACCAGCGAGCTCTCTTTACACCGATAAATTCCACTAATCGCAGGCTTGCTTCTATCAGACGCTTCTCAACATTCCTTTCTTCTAAATTCCGCACGCCTGAAGGAGTACCCGGTCACAATATATCACCCACCCCGAGCGCAAAACTATCAGGACTACCGACTCTCACATCTTCAAAACCGGAGTCGACCGGTAAGGATGCTATTGCCAGAATCTTGTCCCAATTTAGGACTTATCTGGAGTCCGAGAAAAGGTCCCACTCTACTGTTAAAAACTACTTGTCTGACCTCAATCACTACCTCCACTGGAGTGCCAATGACACCCCATTTACCCCTCACACTTTGGAATTAGTTGTTTCGGAAAATCAACTATCGGCCTACATCACCTACCAGAAATTAAATCATACCAGCACTTCTTTGATTGCCCGCCGACAATCGTCCGTGAAAAAATTTGCCAAGTTTTGTGCGGATGAAAAATACATTTCACGAAATCCTTTTGAAAGAGAGACTATCATTACTCCCTTGGCTCCATTTTCGTGGCTGGAAAGATTAACCAAGCGCAAAAAGATAACTGTTACCGATCGTGAAAATGAAAAGCCTTCGAGGCTAAAAACATTATACAGAAAGTATAATGAGCTTCCGTTTACACCCTATCTTCACCTCGCGCTTCTTGTCCTAGCTACTACTGCTATGGCTACCTTCGCCTACGACCAAATAATCAACGCTGTCTTCCCTGCCCAAGCCACTACAGCCCTTGTCAGACCGGCTCGTCAACTTTCCTTTCAAGGTCGTCTGACCGATTCCGGCGGTACTCCTATCACCACTGCTACTAGCGTAGTGTTCCGTCTCTATGATCAACTTGCACCACCGGGGACACTCCTCTACTCAACCTTAGCTACCTGTTCGGTGGATCCTGATCAAGACGGTATCTTCAACACCTTAATTGGTGACGGTGTCTGCGGAGCAGAGATACCCGCCAGCGTATTCTCCGATAATCGGGATGTTTTCATCGAAGTCCAAGTCGGAGCCGAAACCCTCACCCCCCGTCAACAAATCGCTACCGTTGGTTATGCCCTAAACTCCGAAACCCTCCAGGGGTACCCTGCTTCTCCATCAGCAACTGAGAATACTATTCCAGTAATGAACAATGATGGGGATATCCTTTTGGGATCTGCCTCCCCCGACATCATTTCCAGTTCAGGTACATTTAATCTTGAAGGCCAGACTCTTACACTCACTACCACAACCGGTTCTGGCGGCAACATCATTATCCAACCCGACACCGCCGGAGCAGGTAATGTCCAGATCCTCACCTCTTCCGCTACAGGTGATCAACTCAGGATCCAAAATGCCAATCTCACCAGCGGTAATCTCATCAGCGGTTACGTAGGGAATGATAGCGACTCCCCAGGATTACTTGCACTTTCATCTGGTTCTACCGAAGCAGTAAAGTTCTCTGTCAGAGCTGATGGCCAAACCAAGATCACTACTGATGCCACTCTGGCCGACGGAGCTCTAATTGTGAATCAGCAAGGGGCTGGAGACATCTTCACCGCCTCTCAATCAGGCACCAATAAATTTGTAGTCAAAAACAGTGGTTTTGTCGGTATCGGGACCACTTCCCCGCAGGCTTTACTGGAAACAAGTACTGTTGCAAATTCTAGGTTTGTTCGTCTTGGCGGAGGAACAGTCAATATCAGATTCAGCGATCAAGGATTAAAAACCCTACTCACCTTAGAGAATCTTATTACTTCAGGTCAGACTACCGATTCCGGCATTTCAACTGTCTACAACTTAGCACAAACAGGAGATGCTACAGCTAGAAAAGCTGGAGGAATTGATGTTGCTATGGAACAAGAATGGACATCAACTGCTTCAACGAATGATAGTTATATGAGATTTTTCACTACACTCAATGGTACTTCTGGTGAAAAAGTCAGAATAACCAGTGCAGGCAATGTCGGTATCGGCCTTACCGACCCTCTTGCTCCTCTTGACGTTGCCGGCGATATATATACGTCAGGTGGCATCTCAACTTTCAGAACAGCAGTCACCGACGGCACCATCGAGGCTACACAGTTCTGTACCGATGACGGTGAGACGGATTGTATCAGCAGCTTTACAACCTTAAATTACTGGCAAAGATCTTCCGGCTCACTAGCTCCCATCAACATTACAGACTCAGTCAACATCGGCTCCACTGCTACCGCTTCTGCCTATGTTCATCTCGCTGGTACTTCCGGAGAAAATTCCTTTATTAACACTGGAAATTTTGGAGTAGGCACAACCTCCCCCACAGCCAAGCTTGATGTCAATGGAACGGCCTCAACATCGGGCACTTTGTCTTTCAGAGGTACCACCGACCCTAAAATAGACATTCTAAATGGCGAACAACTCGGATTACGTTTTAGTCCGGGCGGTGACGCAGGACTAGTAGAAAAAATTGTCTTTGAAAAAGATGGCGACATTACCATGACAAACGGCCAAGGAATTCAGTGGACTGACTTCAACGCAAAGATTACCGGCAACACTAGTGGAATTAGGATAAATGCTGTCGCGAATACCGACTCTTCGACCACCAATGGATTCAGAGTTACCTCAACTTCAACTGGAGGAGCAGTCAACTATGCATCTTCGATATACGCCACCAAATCCGTTGCCGATGCTTTCAGCTACAACAATCTATATTTGGTTACTAATATAACTGCCGACTCTGGAACACAAAATCTTGTTAGAGGTATGCTCAATACGATTAGATTAACTGGTACATCTACCATCACCACAGCCTACGCCCTTCACGGCCGGGTCGATAACGAAGATACAGGAACTATAGGAAGTGCTATGGCTGCCTTTCTTGATGCAAATATTAATTCAGGAGGCGGAACAATCGACAATAACTATGGTCTTTACATAGGTAACCAAAATGTTGGTTCCTCTTCAAACTTCGCCATTTATACCAATGCCGGCAGTGTATTGCTCAATGCTGGCGGAGATGCCAATACCGATTTCATTGTCAGAGGAGACACTGATAATGCACTAATATATGCGGACGCGTCAACTGACAAAGTAGGTATCGGCCTAACTAACCCCAGTACCAAACTTCACGTTTCAGGAGATATTCGCGTCACCGGTGCATATTACGACTCAAGTAACGATCCCGGTGGCTCTGGACAAGTCCTCTCGTCAACTGTCACCGGTACGGACTGGATTGATGCTGCCGCAGCATCCACTCCTGCAGCAGAATTATGGCAAAGAAACGCAGGGGCACTATCTCCGACCGAGCTCTGGAATGACGTCCTCACGGGGAGTACCGCCACAGCCTCTGCCCTTGTAAGGCTCCCGGGCACCATCAATGAAGATGCTTTTTTCAACCTTGGTACTGGCAAGGTTGGTATTGGCACTACCACACCGCAGTCTCCCCTTTCGACATACATTAACAGCACTGCCGTGTCCAATACAGGTGTCTTAATCGAGCAGGACGGTACCGGAGATGCAGCCATAACCTTCCTGCTTACCGGCACGCAAAACTGGTCGGCTGGAATCGACAACAGCCTGGCAGATAGCTTTGTCATCTCCCCCTCGATTAACCTTGCGAATTCTCCCTCCATAATAATTAAAACCACTGGTGAGATTGGTATTGGTGTCACCGACCCACTTGCTCCTCTCGACGTTGCCGGCGATATATATACGTCAGGTGGCATCTCAACTTTCAGAACAGCAGTCACCGACGGCACCATCGAGGCTACCCAGTTCTGTACCGATGATGGTGAGACTAACTGTGTCAGCGACTTCGCTTCCCTGGTCAACTACTGGCAACGCAATGGTGGAGCGCTTGCCCCGGTAAACCTCACCGATGATGTTCTTGTCGGTAGTGCTGCCACAGCCTCAGCCTACGTCAGACTTCCTGGCACCATCAATGAAGATGCTTTCTTCAATCTTGGTACCGGAGGAGTCGCCATTGGTCTTACCACCACTACCTTTAGTTTAGAGGTCAATGGTACCGCTAGAATAAATGGTGACTTTACCATTGGAGATGCCACTGGTGATGCTGTCACTGTTAATGCCGATGCCTGGACATTTGTCAATGCCACCACAGTTGCCCTTGCCAACGTAGTCAACTCCCTTAACTTTGACTCAAACACTCTTACCATTGATGCTCTTAATAATAGAGTCGGTATTGGGGTCACTGATCCTGATCAGGCGCTTGAAGTTAATGGCTCAGTTCACATAAATGATCATTTGATAGTTGATGACAACACTACTCTCGGAGATGCAGGCACAGATACTGTTACGGTCAATTCCGGCATTTGGTCCTTCGTCAATCCAACCACAGTCGCCCTCAATGACTCTGTTAACTCACTCAACTTTGATTCCAATACCCTGACCATAGATGCGTTGAATGAAAGAGTTGGTATTGGTCTAACAAACCCCACCTACACTCTTGAAGTCGCCGGCTCGGCAGCAATAAACGACAACCTCTACATCGGTGATGCCATAACTGATACAGTCACTGTCAACTCAGGAGCGTGGACCTTTGTCAATGCCACTACTGTCGCCCTCGCCAATGTAGTCAACTCCCTCAATTTCGACACTAACACCTTCACCATAGACGCCCTGAATAACCGGGTCGGTATCGGGCTCACTAACCCTGGTTCAACCTTTTCCGTTCTGGGAAATACAAGTATTGGTGCTACCTACGCCACTGTGGCAGCTCCGACGAGTGGCCTTCTGGTCGAAGGTAATGTTGGCTTTGGAGTCACCAATCCGGGATCGGATCTATCTGTATCCGGAGGGGTTGGTATCGGCTCCGGCGCTTACATCACCGGCGCTGCTCCCACTAACGGGCTCATGGTTGAGGGTAATGTTGGTATCGGTACCACCAACCCCTTAGCTAACTTACATGTTGTTGGTGACGCCTCTGTTTCCGGATATACCTACATCGGCTCAGGTATTAGACCGGCCACAGACGGCCTCAAACTTCAGTTTAAATCAGGTCTGAACACTTGGGCAGATGGTTTGACTCTGATTGAGAATGCAGCTACCAACCAAGTCTATGTCATGGTCAATGGAGCTCTCATCCCTCAAGCCGAGAACAACGCCTACTTTACCCTTGGATCGGGTGCTCTGGCTTGGACTGCTGCCTACCTTGTCGATGGTGTGTATAACGACGCCGGCACTCTAACCGTCGATGTGGCCAATCGTCAACTTGAGGGCGGAGCTTGGCAGGTATACAACACTACTCTTACCGTCACTAACAATGCCGACTCAACCAAAAACATTGTTTTCGATCCGACCGGCACTACCAGTACCATTACCGTTGGTTCAGGTGTCGGCAAGATCGATGTAGGAACTGTCGACCCTCCATATTCTATCAATGGTGAAAAATTCTCCACCTACTTCTCTTCCATGATTGGAGTTAAAGAAGAAGTCACAGGAAACATTAGCACCAACGAGTATGTTGATGGAGTTGGCTACAGGTACGTGATGGACATCCTTCATCAACCACAGGGCTCAGATCTCTGGGTTTTCTCAAAAACAGCTAACTTAAAACTAAATTTGGACAAACTGACGGTGCTGCTCACGGCACAATCTCAAGCCAAGGTCTGGTACGAAGTCGATCATCAAAATGACCTTATTGCCTTCTATTCCAGTTCACCCTCCACAATTTCCTTCCGTATGACCTCTCCCAGATTCGATTACGAAACCTGGACCACCAAAACCCCCGATCGCAAATCAATCGGTTTCGTCCTCAATGACCCGGATACTATTCCCGCAGTCATAAATATGCCTGAATACAATGCGGAGATCGTCAAAAAATCGGATCAGCTTTATGTCCTCAACACCAACGGTAAAGAAAATCGCGAGGTCGGTGGTTTCTTCACTGCGCTGATTGCCAATCTTAAAGCAGGTATGGCCGTTATCTCAGAAGTAGTCGCCGACAACATTACCGTCAAACAAAAACTGATATCACCTTTGGCCGAAATTGACTATTTGGAGACCATCGACGCTACTGTATCCGGCATTCTTTATGCCGACAACATTGAAGGTGGCACCGTCAACTCCCTCAATGACCAACTTTCTCTTCTCTCCGGTCAATACTCCACCGCTTCTGCCATTCTTGCAGATCTTCAGGCAAAGTACGGCAACTATGACACCCTTATGTCAGAGGCAAGTACATCGGGAGACGTCCTGAACATCGCCGACCTGGGTACACCCACCGCCTCCATCCCCGCCGATCTTGTGCTCACCTCAGTCTCCACTCAAAACTTGATCGCCGTAGATGCTCAGATCAACGGCACTCTGCTGGCCAACTCACTCAACTCCATCGGCTCAGATCTATATATCCAGCCTGATGGCAATCACCAGGTGCACCTACTGGCAAATCTAATGATCCTCTATCCTAATGGCCGGGTCGTCATCAACGGAGATCTACTCCTGACCGGCACTCTCTATGCTGAGGCCGTCGATACCAAAGAAGCTACCATCTCCGGCAAACTGGCTCTTGGTACACCAACAAGCCCCAGCTCCTCAGATCAACTATTGTCTCTCTACAATCCTGATGGTAATCTGGTGGGTTCGGTCAATGACACCGGTTCGGCCGACTTTAAACAAATTGCTACCGGTGAATTGATCATCGCCGCCGGAGAAAATGCCTCCGACGCCTCCGCCTCAGGAACCACCAACTCAAACGCCACCATCGGCACGGCCATTCTTCCTGCCGGACAAACCGAAATTGCCATCGCCTCCGCCAGGATGGACAACAACACCCTCGTCTATCTCACTCCGGTTTCGGACACCAAGAATCAGGTTCTCTTTGTCAAGTCAAAACAGACAGGCATTGGCTTTACGGTCGCTGTCGGTTCCAATAACAATACCCAGGACATTCAATTTAACTACTGGCTGGTAAAGACTAAATAATTACTGATAAACTAAATTATGAACCGCAAAGGTTTCACCCTCATAGAAATCCTCGTCGTCGTCATGATCCTTATCATCCTTGGCATGGGTATACTTACCATCCTCAACCCCATGACCCAGATCCTCAAAGGTTATGACACCGTCAGAAAAACCGACCTCGCCAAACTGAAGGCTGCTTTTGAATCCTACTATGAAGACCATGGTTGTTACCCGGAACAAAGCCTTTTGGAAAATTGCGGAGGTGATGACCTCGATCCATATATCAATCCCATCCCCTGCGATCCCAGCACCAAAGAACCTTATCTACTCTACTATTACCCTCAATCATCGTGCCCTCAAAACTTCGTGGTCTACACCGAGCTCACCAATATTTTTGATCCGTCTGGCTCAAACATTCCCTACTGTGATCACTACTATGCCGTCTACAGTCCGGGGACCAACGAGACCATCGTTGTTGCCGGTTGTTCTGGTCGGGAAATTTGCTCACGCCTGTACGGCTGTGTCAGTGGTGCGTGTACTCTCATCGCAGAAGATTCTTTTCCCCTCTGTTATCCCAGTTATTGTGAAGATCCAACCTGCAACCTAAGATGTGACAACCCCAGCTACGAATGTATTGCTAACTAACTGATATCAGAGAATCTTTCAGGCCTTCTATGCCTTGACCATTGCCACAGGAAACATTGAAAACTGCAATTTTCTTTTTCTTAAACAACTTCTCGATCTCTTTCACCGTATTCTCGTCCACCAGATCGATCTTATTTATCACCACCAGCTCTTTTTTGACCGCCAGTTCAGGACTGTATTTTTTTAGCTCTTGCCTGACCGCTGTGTAATTCTTCCACACCATCTCCGCACTCATAGGTTCGACCGAAACCAGATGCACCACTACTTGCGTTCTTTCTATATGCCTTAAAAACTGTACTCCCAAGCCTTTACCCTCACTTGCTCCCTCTATAAGTCCGGGGATGTCGGCGATCACCTTGGATATATTTTTGTGTTTTAACACTCCCAGGTTTGGTTCCAGTGTGGTGAAAGCATATGAGGCAATTTTCGGTCTGGCAGCAGTCAATACGCTCAACAGCGTCGATTTACCTGCATTAGGTAACCCGACCAAACCGATGTCGGCCAATAGTTTCAGCTCTAACTCAACATCATATTCTTCACCGAACTGACCTGCTTCGGCAATTAGCGGTGTGGTTGTCTTGGCGCTCTTAAAATGAACATTGCCTTTACCTCCATGACCACCTCTGGCGATCAATATCCTTTTTTCGGCCTCATTCATGTCAATTTCTCTCTCTTCGTACCCGAGGATTCTTCTCTGAGGTATCAGTCTACCAAGCGTTCCCAGCTTCATACCCTTGACTCTGATCTCCTTTTCCCGGATTTCATCTATCGGAAATGCCCGCAGCTTCACAAAAGTACCCATTGGTACTCTGATCACCAGGTCCTGACCTTTAGGACCTGCTTTTTTCTTTCCCAGTCCCTTACCCCCATTTTCGGCTTCATATTTTTGTCTGTGGGCAAAATCCTGCAGGGTATTTAGGTTCTGGTCTGCCTCAATCCAGACATTGCCACCCTTTCCACCGTCACCGCCATCGGGACCACCCTTAGGAATGAATTTCTCTCTCCTAAAAGATACCGCCCCGTCTCCGCCGCGTCCTGCTCTAATGATTAATTTCGCTGTATCCACCATATATGTATATTTTACATCACCTTAGTCATCCAAACCTGACGAATATATCAATCTATAGATCTCTATCTCAAATATGCCAGAGGATCACCCAGCCCGTTTGTCATTCTGATCTCAAAGTGAAGGTGGGTTCCTGTCGAACGGCCAGTCGATCCCATCTGTCCGATCGCATTTCCCCTCTTTACAGTCTGACCGATCACCACCGAGATCTTCGACAAGTGAGCATATAAAGTTCTGTATCCGTTACCATGGTCGATCATGACCCTGTTCCCATATCCGGAGTTGTCCGGCCAGCCTGCTACTACCACTGTCCCCGAGTCTGCAGCCAAGATCGATCCTCCATCCCGGTTTGCGATGTCTATCGCCTTATGCCAGGACTTGAAACCTTGAGTGATCTTTCCCGCAGCCGGCCAGATCCAGGAACCGGTTGCCGAAATAACACCCGCACTTGGGGTCATCTGCTGAGCCAGATTGTTTCTAGGAGCGGTCACCGGTTCATCAGGCATTTCACCGTCAGGTACAACTAATGTCTGGCCAATAGCAATGGCGAAGGTCTCATCATTGGAAAATTCGTTAAAGGGAAAGTCGACGATCGCCTGGGCAGAAACGTTATAGCGTTTAGCTACGGAATAAATCGTTTCACCACTCTTCACTGTGTGGATCACACCGGAAACAGGTGGAATCTGCAGTGTCATTCCTGCCCTGACCTTCTTTTCCTGCACCCCCTTGTTTAGCCATTTGATTGAGTCGACATCAACTCCAAACTTCTTAGCGATTGAGGCAAAAGTCTCCCCCTCTTCGACCTTGTACTCGGTTACCTCAGCCCTGGGCTTGTCGGAAACTTGAGTCATTGTGTCCACAGCCATAGCATTATCAGAAGTTAATCCTAAAACCTGAGCACCGGCAGTTGGAGTTACGTCCTGAGCAAAGACTATTCGATTGCCCAAACCGGAAGATAACATTGCTTGGGCCTGAGTATCATTAACCACCAAAGACGGACCCATGGTCACTCCCAATACCAACACCGCCACCATCGCTCCATTTACGATCAGCCTGGAATACTTACCTCTTTGCTGATAAAGTTTTCCCACAAAAAAACCTTTCACTCCTTCGAACTTGGCAAATCTGGGTGAAAGGTAGCTACGGATAAAGTAAGAGACCAAGCTCTTAACAAACCTGAAAAAGTCAAAAATCCAATAGTCAATTGCTTTTTTGAGGCTACTCATTACTTGCTACTTGATTAAAGGTAGCGGAAAATATTGTAGCATGTCAACGACTACTAATCGCGGAAAAGTCCTCATCTTCTTCCTCCTTTTGTTGTCAGTTTTTGCTATCCGGACCATTTCTCTCACTCTTCGTTCCGATCTTCAGGATTATTCTTATTATCTTAAAGCTGCCCAGAATCTCCTCTCCGGTCAAGATCCATACTTCACTTACCCGACCCAGGTATATCCACCCGCTTCACTCCTTCTTTTTATCCCCCTGTCTCTTCTGCCGCCGGACTTAAGCAAGCTCCTCTGGACTACCATCTCTCTTATCTCTCTCTTCCTGGCTTTAAATATTTTTTCCGGCTATGCGCTCAAGAAAGACTCAAACGTATTCGCGACCATTTTCTTCCTCATTTCCCTGCAAACGTTTCCTGTCAAATATGCACTGGCGCAGGGTCAGGTGAACTTTCTTGTATTTCTCGGGTATGCTTGTATATTCCACTTCCTTTCTCAAAAAAAGCTTCACCTTACAGGGTTGATACTCTCCCTGATTGTCATCCTTAAGGTAAATCCTCTTCTTTTGATTCCTTACCTCATCCTGACCAAAAATACCAAATCGCTTCCCGTTTTTTTATTGGGTCTACTATCACTGAACCTATATATCGACCTTTTATTTCCTCATCCACTGAACAAATCTTTCCTGCAATCACTCGTTAATATGTCCACCAATTACTCGGGTTATTACTACAACACCTCCCTTGCCGGCCTCTTTATTCGCTTAACCAATCAACAAATTGCCGGTATTCTAAACCTCGCTTTTTCCGGTCTGGTCTGGATCCTCGTCTTTATTTCCTCCTTAAAGGCCAAGCACAACCCCCTAACCTTCTCCCTTTTTCTTGTAGCCATCCTGCTTACCTCACCGATCACCTGGCAACACTATCTCTTCTGGTCACTGCCCGCCTTTTTAATTCTTATCTCTCACAAACAAAACAAATCGACCCTATTTCTTACAGCCCTTAGCTTCAGTCTTATCAATTTAAATCTGAAAGATCCTCAGAAGTTATCGATGACTAACCCTTTTTACTCACATGCCACCTTCGGCCTTCTGCTCCTATTTCTCATCCTCATCCTTGAAAACCAGAGAGTAGGGAGTCATTCCCACCAGTCGGTATCCTAAACCACCCATCAACACTGCCACCCCCGACTTAAGTGGCTTTTCCCAAAAATACTGCAGATCTTCGCAGATGACCACCCTCGGTCGATACTTTTTCCAGTCATTTGATCTCAAAACTTCCTCATCCATCCCCTCGGTGTCCACACTTAAAAGGTCAACTCTCTGACCTTTTGGCAAATACTCATCCAAAATTTTAGATAGACGTAAAATTGCAACCGGTTTTTTTCCAATCATCTTTCGTCCTGACTGTTTATTTCTTTCTGCTGCCCCCGGATCAAATGTATTGGCCGCCGAATCCTTAAACATGTAGTAATCCTCCGCCCCATCTTTGCCTCCAACCCCTATTCCCAGAGCCACATCTTTCTTCCTAATCTCCTTATACAACCTCACCATTTCGGGGTTTGGTTCAACCACCAACCCTCTCCACCCCCTCTTGTAGAAAAAGTAGGTATTGGAAAATAGTTTTGGATGGTACGCCCCAATGTCTACATAGTATCCTCTTCCCCTCCTCAATTCGGTAGAAGCAATGATGTCTTCTCCGGCTTGGGAGAAGCTCCTTTTCCCAAACCAATCATAAAACGGTGAATTTATTATTTTCTGCTTCAATCCCATATCCTTAGTCTACAATAAATATGTGCGCCAGATTCACATCAAACTGATTGTCACCACTCTTATCATCCTCCTCTCTGTTAGCTTGGTCTCTGCCTATATCTACACCAAACCGTTTTTCCCTTACCTCAAATACCTTCTCGGAGTAGAAAAACCCACCACCTATACCATCTTGCTGCAAAACGACACCGAGATACGAGCCAATGGTGGCTTCGCCGGCTCCTTTGCCAAACTGACGATCACCTCACCCAGATACAGACCCAATCTCGACCTATCATTTCAGGATATCTATGTCCCCAATGGCCAACTGGATGGCTACGTCGACCCACCAGCTCCAATTCAGGAGGCCTTCAAGCATGGTACCTGGGAACTGGCCAATGCTGACTGGGAACCTGACTTTCCTACAACAGCAATGGCTATCCGCTGGTTCTTGGAAAAAGGTGGTGAGACAAATCCGGATATTCTGGTCACTCTCAACCTGACCACAATCAAGAAAATTCTCGATATTGTCGGTCCTTTCAGTGTTAGGGAATATCAGGCGGAGATCACTCCCCAAAATGTTTACACCTTCCTTCAATCACAAGCGGAAACTGATTTTTTCCCCGGTTCAACTCAAAAAAAAGATGCTCTTACTGCCGTCGGTAAGGCTCTGAAGAAAAAATTCCTCACTCTCGACCCGATTCAACATGCAAGGATTGCTCTGATAGTTAAAAATGAGCTTGACCACAGCAATCTGTTACTCAACTCACAAGACGAAACTTTTCAAGACTTCCTCATCGAGAAAGGCTGGGCAGGAACACTGAATCCCGGACCGCTTGACACTTACTTGCTGGTCGAAGCAAATTTAGGCGCCAACAAAGCCAACTGTTGTATCCAGAGGTCTACCGAACATACGATTTATGAAGAGAGCGGCACCTACCGTCACCGTGTTCACCTCATTCTCAACAACACCAGTACCGGACATAACCCCAACCCTCCCTTTGATTTTTCCGGTCACTACATCAGCTACCTTCGCTTCTACCTCCCCTCCGACGCCTGGAACATCGAAGTCCTCCCCAACCAATCATCACCCTCCGCCACTCCACACATTCCCCAACAGGTGATTACTACTACCAATAAATATGGCCTGACGGAGATCGGCTTCTTCCATACCACCGCAGCCGGCACGCTCAGCACCGTGGACCTTTCCTATTTCCTCGCCACCGGTTCCGCTCAGATTCCCTATCACCTTACCCTTCTCAAACAAAACGGCCTCACTTCTTCTCCTCAATCGATCATCTTCAAGGGCAAATCTTACTCTTATCCGCTGACATCCTCTACCACGGTTCAATTCTGAGCCTTAATTCAACTTTGTACCAAAACGCCACCCCGAAGGTGGCGCTTTTTAACTCAAAATTTACTTTATCCTCCGTCTTTAAGTGAGGCAAGGAACTCCTTGTTAGTCTTAGTCTTCGCCAATCTGGAAACCATTACCTCTGTACGCTCACCGTCACCCAAAACATCCAGCATTCTACGCATCAAAATAACGCTTTGGTATTCCATTGAGTCGAACAACAGATCGTCTCTGCGAGTGCTGCTTCTCATCACGTCAATTGCCGGGTAGATTCTTCTCTCGGCCAACCTACGATCAAGATGCAACTCCATGTTACCAGTGCCCTTGAACTCTTCATAAACCAGATCATCCATTCTCGATCCGGTATCGATCAAGGCTGTTCCGATGATGGTTAGAGAGCCTCCACCTTCGATCTTTCTGGCTGCTCCGAAGAACTTTTTGGGAGGATATAGAGCTGCCGGGTCAAAACCACCGGAAAGTGTTCTTCCTGATGTCGGAATAGCCAGGTTATATGCACGTGCCAAGCGGGTAATTGAGTCCAGGAGGATGACCACGTCTTTGCCAAGCTCGACCAATCTCTTGGCTCTCTCGAGTGCGATCTCGGCTACTTTTGTCTGTTCCTCGGCTTTTTCATCAAAATTACTGGCGGCCGTTTCACCGGGCATCTCACTATTTTTAGTGATTGCGGCAATGTGTCTTGAAATATCGGTCACCTCTTCCGGACGCTCACCCACTAAAACTGCCATGATATGGACTTCTGGATAGTTGGCGGCGATCCCGGATGAAATCTCCTTTAATACAGTTGTCTTTCCTGCTTTAGGTGGAGATACGATCAAACCTCTCTGTCCTCTACCGATTGGAGCAACGAGGTCGATAAGGCGGGTAGAAACGGTTTCCTTACCCGTCTCCAGCTTGATCTTCTCGAAGGGGTATATAGGTGTTCCTTTCTCAAATCTTGACCTGTCCATCATTTTCGAAGGCTCGACACCATTGACCTTCGAGATCTGGATCATTCCCCAATACTGCTCGCCTTCTCTGGGGCGTTTGGCCAAACCTATTACGATATCTCCCGACCTGAGTCTTAGCTGTCTGCTCATCGCCGAGTTGATAAAGATGTCGTTCTCACTTGGTTTGAAATCCGGCCTTGCCACTGCTCTTCCGTCAGAACCAAGCACGTCGACGATCCCGGTCACCTCTTCGGTGATTACGGGCTCTGGAGTGGGTCTTTGTTGGTAAGCAGGTCTCATTACCGGTCTTTGTGAATACATCTGCCTGGACTGTTGAGGCCTCATGTAATAAGGTCTGTCCTGGACAGCAGGAGCTACAACCACAGGAGCTGCGGGCGCATTTACGGGAGCTTTGTGCTCAGCGACAACAGGTTTTTCCTCGGTCACTTCTGGCTTCTCCATTACTGGAGTTTTTACTACTGCAGGCTCAGCAGCCTCTTTCGCAATAGTTTTTTTAACACGAACTTTGGCATCGTCAGCCATAAACTTAGGTTTAATTATTTGATAAGATTTTTGGGAACGGATCCATTAAATATGTCTCGATTAGAAATGAGGAAACAATTGGGAACTAAGCAGGATTATGGAATATTACTTTCCCCCTGTCAAGTGAGCGGAAAGCCTTAAGTTCACTAAGGGTGAAGCGCGTAAGGCTATCGTGCAGCGCCGGTCCAAAATTGGCACTGCTAGCCAAACCCATTCCACCTTCAGTAAACTCAAAGTATATCTAACTAGTCAGTATAGTATCACCCATGCCTGAAATTGTCAAGTTGATGATTATAAGTCTAGCAATATATATCAATCTACCAACTAGCATATCATCACCCAAATTACGCCAATTTACTGCTAAACTTAACTATGCGACTCCATAAAAAGTTCTTTTTGGTCAGCGGCATCTCCCTCTGGACACTCGCAGTTGTTTTTGCTCTTCTCCCTGTTTGGCCACATGTATATTACAGAATTTCTCCTCGTGCCTCGGAAACACTAGCCTCTACGATCGCCTACACCGTCACCGAAGAGCCTGGTACGATAAACCAACCGTCCCCAACATTGACTCCCGCACCCACACCAACCCCGATTACACTTCCCGACTTCGACCCTTCACTTCCTGAAAAAGATGGCCTTATAATCGAGAAAATTGGTGTACGAGGAGAAATCCACGAAGGCGCCGATTGGAATACTATCTTAAAGCAGGGAATTTGGCGTGTCCCCAACTTCGGGACTCCCGATCGCCCTGGACAACCGGTAATTCTTGCTGCCCACCGCTGGGGTTATCTGGAATGGTCGGCCGCTTTCAGAAAATTAAATTCTTTCTATAGTCTGCCACAACTGGTCTCCGGGGACAAAATTAAATTTGTCTGGGAACAGCGAGAATATGAGTACACTGTTTACTCAACCGAAACAGGTACTGCCATCACCGACTATAAAGCGAACCTCATTCTCTACACTTGCCAACTGTGGAACTCACCGGTTCGCTACTTCGTTTATGCCAATAGAACAAACTAGCTCATTCTTGCTCCACTAGTTTATATAGGGTATAATTCACCCTACTTGTACCCTTAAAATTCACTTCCTGGAGGTTGGAATGAGAAAATCAACTCTAACTCGGATGAAGGCAAACACCATGATCGACACTGCCGCCTTTTTTGGCCTCAATACCTTCACCTTCCTTATCTTGACGATCGTAGCTGTCGCATCTCATACGCTTCTTCCAGCTCTTGCCTTCCTTCTATTAACCGTTGGTTTTTTCTGCATAACCATCATTTGCTTCAAAGCCGTTGACTATTATATTCATTTATATGCCCTTGAGGCCATCACAGAACTTGAAGCCTTCGAAAATAATAGTCAGGTCGCCTAAAATAACAAGCTCTCCGCCCGGGTAACACCGGGTATTTTTTTGTGCTAATAACCCCCACCTCTCCACATTGGGTGTTAAATTATAAATCGGTGAATACGTATAATTTTCTACATCCGAACACATTTAATATTTACTAACAAGGGTAACAAAAACCCCCGTTTCCAGGGGGCTTTTAACTAAAAATATATTTTAAAATGTGGGCGGTTGAGGTGTTACTGGACTGTCCGTCGGTTGATCCGTTCCCATTATTGAAGGTTGTTCTGGAAGTCTAGGTTGCATTGAAGCCATCAGGGGTTGTTCCACTGGTTGGAGTGGGGGTAATGGAGGTAACTCCCCTGTTTGTGGCGCTGGTGAAAAAGCATTCATATCCGTCGATTGTTCTGTTTGTTGAGCATTTTCAGCAGGGGTAATCGCTTCAGTAGCCTCAACTTCAGGCGCTACCTCCGGGGTTAATGACTCCGGTTCGTTGACGACCGGTTCATCCTGTTTTTGTTCCTCAACAGGTTCCTGCTCAGCAGCCTGTTGTGTCTGTTCCTGACCCATCGAGGCAATTTCTTCATCCAACACCGTTGAAACATCACTCATATATTTGATATCTTCCTCATCGGTTGCATTTTCATATTCCTCTTTACTATCCTGAATATCGCTCTTAAGGGTCTCCATTTCAGCTATCACCTTATCTAATTCTTCTGCAGCCATGTCTGCGTGATCGGCCGCCGTTTCAAGGATCATGGCCACGTCTTCTACCATCTTGTCTCCGAATTCATGACTTTCTATATAACTCATGACTGCTTGTTCCATTTCTGGGCTTAAAGCTAGAGTTTTTATGTAATTTACGAAACTTTGTTTATCCATCTTTTTTCTATATTTTTATAAAACTCCTTGCTTCATTTGCCCGGCAAGCGCACCGGCAGCCTGAATAGTCTCATTTCTGCTTCCCTTATTCCTTGCATACCATTCCTTAATTGACCTTGCATCGGCTCTTAATTGCTTAGAATCCAAAGACAGGTCGTTTGATAAGTTCACTGCCTTGTCTATCCATCCTCCAATCTTTGCTTCCATACGTCTAAACCAATTCATTTTCCCCTCAGAAGTTCTAGCTCTCTCTCCCATTTCTCTAATGAACTTCACTTCTGGAATTTCAGCTACTGCTAACACACGGCTGGTTACACTCTCAATTGGAGATGCCAACGCATCCAATGCTCTTGATCCAATATCGGATACCAACCTATGAGCCTCATCTATGGTTTGTACGACGGGAATAAAGAAGACCTCGATCACAGGCCCAGCCACCTCCCTGCCGAAAGAATTGACCATTTCTTTTCCCCAGCCATCAACAGTTGTTACTACTTCACCATTTTTCTTGTCGATAGCTTCATTCGCCCGATTGCAATATCCATCGACCTTTTTGCCCATCGCCTCACCCTGTTTATGCCACTCGGCCTTAGCTCCTTCCCACACCCCAGCCAATCTTGTGCTCACTTTATCAACTATCTGGCTATTCTTTTCAACGACTGCATCCACTCCCTCCTTGACAGCTGCGCCCCACAGATCTGGGCTCCTGACTATTTCTCCTCCAACCTCACTGGCATCTTTAAGTTTATTTCCAAATTCCTTAAGTTTTTCCTTTAAATTTTTCCAACCTTGTCCCTTTTTCTCTTTCCTTGCCTCTCTTCTTTCCCTTGCCTCTGCAAACACGGACTTCTTCTCTACTTGAGGTTCCGGTTGAAGTTCAGGCTCATGCGTAGTCACACTTACTCCACTTGGTGGTAATTGTTCCATCTATATATCAATAATTATTATCTAAATCATTTACTCACAATTAAGCCTTCATGTCAAACTTTTATCAGGTTCATTTAGTCCTATAGTTGACATCGAGGGATACATGTGTTATATTATGCGGACTATGAAATCAATATTGCCTATCATCCTCATCGTGCTTGCCCTTACCGGGGCGATTACCTACTCTCTGGCCAAAAGAGCCACTCAGGTAAAAAAAGACGTTAACCGTTTTGGTATCTCTGCCAACAAACTCGAGGACAGCTCTGCCCCCAAGTTCCAGATCGACACCGAAACTACCCCCACGCCTTCTTCACCGATAGTATCTCCAACTGTCAAAGCTGTTGCCACTCCTACTCCCACTGCTACACCTAAGGCTGAACTTCCTAAGACCGAAGAGGAATCAGCTAAATCAGGCACCAAGGGAGGCGTCACAGTAGCCACGACCGAAAAGAAAGTTAACTCTGTTAAGACCACCGTCTGTACCCCCGTTTACGGAATGGCTAACACCTGCACCGAACACGTGGTCGTAGACACAGGTGCCGCCGACTCAATCCTCTTTAACCTTGCCGGCTTAAGCTACATCGGTGGACTCGTAGCTCTGGTTAAAGCTAAAACCCTCAAGAAATAATATTAGTTTTGATATTTACCTCTGCTTCCAAGCCTAACTAGGAGGCAGAGAGTAGGTTTCAAGTTTGCATATATTCGCACCTTAAAGAGGAGACGACCGTGAATAAATTCCAGGACTTTCTTAAGAACTCAGCTAACTGGCAGCTCCGTGCAGTTCTCGCCGCAATCACTCTAGTTATCACCGTTCTTGCAGCCGCTGTCTATTCTCCTGCAGCCACCCTGATCATCTTTATTGGGGTCTACGCTGTCACCACAGGGCCTGACTGGCGAAACATACTGTTCAACGGGGGATTTTCGGCAATGATGCCTATTCCCAACGTCAATCAAATGAGGACCATCGTCGCACAAGCTGCAAACTCTCCACGTACCAATACCCAGAGAAAGCGGGACGCCAAGCGCAATAAGCGCAAATAGACTACTTCTCACCCCAACCCTGGAGCTCCACTCCAGGGTTATTTATTACCTAGCTTTGTCCCATAGCTTGACATTTAGGCTCTCTTGTGATACTATTCCCCCAATCCCGTTCTGGGACACACATTCAAAAAAAGTAAGGAATAAGGAGATTTCCCCATGCTTAAGACCGTTATAAAGATAGTCGTAATAGTCATTTTGTTGATCGCCCTGGTCTATGTGGCTGTGTTGGTGAACGCCAAGCTTGGCCTCATCGGTGCTGACCCCGCCGTAACCGTAAGTGATATCGTCGAACCCGCCACGCAGGCAGAAGTCGGCGAAATCCAGGAAAACGACGAGGCAATAGTCGACACATCCTACTTCAATGCCTGCACCAGCGAAGGCCTGGATGACGACATCACCGCCCTTAAGAATAACGGGCAGGTCGTGCCAAATTCATGGATGTTCCTCGACAAAAATGAAACTGAGATCGCCGCCGGCGATTACTGGTTCATCGATGTCCCCGCGAACGTCTATGGCCACATCTTCTATCCGGTCACCGGGCTCACCTACCAGGTGCGCGGCCCCGCCAAACTCATGGTCGGCGCAGCCACCTTCTGGTGTGACAACGGTGGCAGTACGCCAAATGATGGGAAGTACCAGATGGTCGATGCCAAGAAATTGGCGGACATGCTTCTGGACTCAAACTGGGAACTTGCTGGCGATGGCGCCATCGGCGCTTGGGTTAACGTCCCCGACGTAGCCAGCCAACCCAAATAACATTCCTTACCACCTTGCCGGGGCCATCGCGCCCCGGCATTTTTTTAAAAAGCCCTAACTTAGGACTTTTTAAAGAGATTCGTACGTACATTCAAAATCTATTGGAGGAAAAATGAAACGGATTCTTGTAATTCTTGTTGCTCTAATCGTCCTCACTGGACTACTTATGTCCAATATTCCCGCCAAGGCTGACGGGTCGGGCTGCGAAGCACCGACTGTCGATGGCTGGATCTGGACCCAAGACACCGGTAATCCGGAAGACCTGGGCTACTGGTTTTACGATTCAGAAAACGCACTTAGCTTCACCGTCCCCGAGCATATCTCAAGCGTGGATTACTTCGTCTGGGAGACAGGTGAAACATTCCATGCGGAAACTGGAGAGGAAGTTATAAATGCGAATACGGCCTCGGCCTTCTGTACGCCTCAGGTAGAGCCAACCCCCGAACCTGAGAATAGCTTCATTTACCTGCCTCTCGTCGTCCAACCGTTGCCTGAATTGCCCGCCGGGGTTTCATGCGATCGACCTAGCCAAGATGGTCGATGGACCTGGGAAACATACCGGGATGGCTCGCAAGGATGGCATATAGGCCCATTAGCCACTGCCATCACCATGACGGTTCCTGACCATATTCAGGCCGTTTATTCCAGCCTGGACGGCGCCGGCCAACCTCCCGCCTACCCAGGCGACGTAATCTCTTTCCATGAGGCCACAGCCTTCTGCGCTGCCTTCATATTGTGACGAATCTCAGACCCCGAGCCCAGCTCGGGGTATTTTTTTGTTACAATCTCTCTTCTAAACTCAAAAACTTGACTTTAATCCGAATATGATATATTATAAGTCATTATGAAAACATCCTTGACCATCGTCATCCCGGTCTACAACGAGGCTAGCCGCCTGCAAAGAGCTTTCGACAGCCTTAACTCTTTGCGCCTTCCCTCACCTCTCAAGGTCAACCAGGTTATCTTTGTCAACGACGGATCAAAAGATGAATCCCTCAAGATCCTTCGCAATGCCAAGCTCAAATTTCCCAAAAAGATCATCTCCTACAGGCACAACTTGGGCAAGGGTTATGCGGTAAAGAGGGGCATGCTTGCCTCAAAATCCGAGTTTACCCTTCTCACCGACGCCGACATCGCCACTCCACTAACCGAGATCGATAAATTCCTTCCCTACATTAAGGCAGGTCTTGATGTAATCATAGGTACCCGTAAAAATGGACGCTCTACAGTCACTGTTCACCAGCCCTTTATTCGCGAAAACATGGGTAAAGTGTTTACTGCCCTCTCACGCCTGATTCTTGGTGTCAACGTCACCGACTTCACCTGTGGCTTCAAAGTCTTCAAAAAAGGTGCCAGGGAAGCCATTTTCAAGCGTGCTCTAGTCAATCGCTGGGGTTATGACTCCGAAGTCCTCTTCCTGGCCCACAAACTCGGATTCAACATGGTGGAAAGATCTGTCTCCTGGGCTGACCAAAGAAATACCAAGGTCAGACTACTTAATGATGCCGTTAACTCCTTTAAGGAGCTCTTGGAGATTCGCTTCAACTATTTCTCCGGCAAATACAAAATCGTCTACAACTACCCCAAGAGAGAATATAATTTCTCTTAATGAACCCTTTAGTCAGTGTCTGTCTGCCAGTCTATAACGCCGAACGCTATCTCCCCCAATGCCTTAAAAGCATCGAGGACCAAACTTACCGCCCCCTGGAACTCATCATCATCGACGATTCATCCAAGGATGGATCATTTTCCATACTCTCAGAGTTTGCTAAAGGTAAACCTTGGGTAAAAGTATCACAAAACCAACACAATCTCGGTGTCAGTTCCACATTTAATCATGCTGTTTCGCTGGCACAAGGCGACTACATTGCCCGTATGGATGCCGACGACATTATGGACCCTGAAAGGATAGCCAAACAAGCTTCCTTTCTTCAGTCTCACCCCGAAACCGTCATTGTCGGCGGTCAATGTCACATCATCGACAACTCAGGTAATATCATCGGCAAAAAGGTCTTCCCCCTCAAACATCGTGAGATCCTCGACATGCTCTTCCGCACGGTTCCTATGCAACAACCGACAGTCACCATCAACCGCTCACTACTCCCCCAAGACTTCCTCTACGGGAACCCCTATTTTTCCCCGGCAGAAGACTATGGTCTATTCTTTTCTGCAGCCCGTTACGGCAAACTGGCCAACCTCCCTGATTTCACTCATTATTACCGGGAACACGGCACCAACATATCCCTGACCAAACCCAAGTTTACCTTCTGGCGCATTTGGCGAGCTCGCCTGGATGCCCTGCTCCACCAACACTATCGACCTTCCATCAAATCAATCGTTATCGTCCTGGCTCAAACCTTAGTCATCCTTCTACTACCGGAAAAGTTAATTTATCCCCTCCATAAATTTACTCGGGGAATGGGAAAATAACTCCACTCTTGCTCTGCTAAACTTAAATCGTGGCCAAGAATATTACTAAGATAAAACACCGCTTTCCTCTCAGACAACTACGTCTCTTGCCACGCAAAATCAGCCATCATTGGCCTGTTCCGGTCCTCATCCTTACCACCCTACTTCTCTCGTTTCTTAATTACGAACCGGGAACTTTTTTTATCGGCTGGGATAACCTGCCCGCCGAATTCGACCCCCCACTGAATCTCCAACGCTCTATCTTCGCCGTCTGGCAAGAATATCAATCCCTTGGTCTGCTCGGTGGCATGAGCCACGCCGCCGATCTACCTCGTCAAATCGTCATCCTTCTTCTTTCGTACCTCCCCATTCCTCTCGATCTAATTCGTTATCTCTCTACCTTCTTTCCCCTCATCCTTGGACCTTTGGGAACATATTTCTTCCTGGATCGTTTTGTTTTCAAGAACAAACTTGACGCCAAAACCGGCCAGACTGCTTCTTTTTTTGGTGGATTCTTTTACCTTCTTAACCTAGCCACTATGCAGACCTTCTATGCCCCCTTCGAAACATTCATTTACTTCTATGGAGCGTTCCCCTGGCTTATCTTCTTCTTAGTGCGTTTTTTCCGTACCCCTACTCCGAAAAATTTATTTATCTTCTTTCTGATTTCCGTCCTGGCTACACCGGCCTTTTATATCGAAACCTTATTTGTTGTCTACGGCCTTACTCTGCTTGCTCTTTATATTTTCCATCGACCTTCGATCAAGACGGTTATTCTTTCCGGCCTGGCTGTACTGGTGGCCAACCTCTTCTGGTTACTTCCGGTTGTCCTCTTCGTTTTAACCAACGGCCAGGTAGGTGAATTGTCAAAAATAAACACTATCTCGACTCCGGAAACCTACGCCCGCAATTTGGAATTTGGTAATCTTCCTGACCTTGCCCTTCTCAAGGGTTATTGGTTCAATTTTGTAGATCTCTCTGGAGGTACCAATAAATTTGATTACCTCCTCTCCACTTGGCGATCTCATTTGTCAACTCCGGTTATCTCGCTCATCGGCTATCTCTTGTTTTTAATCTCCGCCATTGGCTTCTACTATGCTCTGAACAAGAAATTCCGTTACTCTATATTTGCTGCTGTCACAACTGCCATTTGCGTTTTCTTTCTTATCGGTGGCAGCACCCTGATCAACACCACTATTCCTCTGGTAGGTGAGTTATTTCGCTCACCCTTCACCAAGTTTTCCACCCCCCTCTCTTTTGCCTATGCTTATTTTTTCTCCGTAGGTTGCATCTTTCTATTGGATCTTTTTAGTTATTTACACAACCGACTTACTCACGCCGTCACTCTCTTCACTGTTCTCATCGCCATCCTTATATATATGTCCCCTGCTTTTTCCGGTAATTTTTTATCGCCCTCCATGCGCCGTTCCATTCCCACGGAGTACTTCGAGTTATTTGACTTTTTCCGTAAACAAGACCCGGCTACTCGCATCGCCAACTTCCCCCAAAACGACTTCTGGGGCTGGCTGTATTACGACTGGGGTTACCGTGGTTCAGGGTTTCTCTGGTATGGCATTAAACAACCAATACTCGATCGGGCATTTGATGTTTGGTCAAGGGAATCCCAGGTCTACTACGAAGAAATTAATTCTGCCATCTATTCAGAAGATTGGGATCGCTTCGACCATCTGATCAGTAAATACTCCATCAACTGGCTTCTGATTGACCACCATGTCATCGCTCCTGAAGGTAGAGTTGACCTCAAGACCAAAGAGTTGGAAGAGCATCTTTCCACCAGCCCGAACTACTCACTCTCAACAAACCTCAACAACACCATCTTTGTCTATGAATCCAAGGTCAAAAACAACACCAAAAACTTCATCTCGGCCTCAACCAAATCGACCTCCATCACCCCGTTTGACCCACCCAATCTCAGACCCAACACCTCCCTGACACTTACCTCCAACTCCGTCGTCTTTCCCTCTATCACCCTTACGAATACCAAAGGTTTTACTCTGGATCTTCCTTCTTTATCAAAGACCGAAAGCCTCCTCCCGGTAGAAATTTCGTACCAGAAAGCTTACGGAGTCCTTAGTCTAAAGCTGACCACTCAAGCACCTCAGATCACACTCAACGACCAGGATGTCTCACCCTCTCCCTCATCAACCACCGTATCCATCCCAGTCACCAGCAGCACCGAAAGTCTGATCCTCCAAATCAATCAGGATTTCTTTGAACTACAACTTCCCGCAGAAATAACCGAATTTATTGGTTACTACCCCATTGGCAGCACTTACCTCCCTGCAAATTCTCCGTTTGCCGTCATTCTCTATGATGGCAGTCCGCAAACAAATTTTGACCTGACGTCAGACCTTAAACTCTCCACTCCGTATCAGTGCTACACTGACAAGCCAAATCGAAAAATTGAAAAGATCAGCACTGGTAAAAGTGTAGCTCTTCTTGGCACGGACGTTGTCGGCTGCCTATCTGCCCAGCTACCTCAACTGAACGCTTCTGGTGTCTATTCCGTAGACTTTTCTTATTACTCACCAACCCTTACACCGGGAAACGTCAGTATCACTACTCTGAATCTTGGCTCCGAGAACACTGCCCAACCACTTGAAACGACTGCCGAATCAAAACATACACGCATTTTCGCCCAAGCTAGCAGTCAGCCCCAAAAATTAAATCTCATACTGGAAGGCAATGAAGCAAAAAGCATCCAAGAGATTGACTATTCCAATATCAATCTGTATTTCCATCCCCTGCTATTTTCTGCCAATGCTTCCCTCAACCAGACTCCTTCCAAAACCATCACCTTTACCGAAAATACTAACCGATTATCTATTGCCACCCCCCTGCTGGACTCTGCTTTTGACATCGTTCAAACACCGAACAGCAACCAGCTACTACCTGAAGCCCGTAACTGCGATCAATTCAACGATGGACTGGTCAAGAAAACGATCACCCCTGACGGATTTATCTATGAAAGCAGCAACGGCATCGAGTGTGATTACCTAAACTTAAGACACCTCCCCCATGGCCTGAGTTATCTCATCTCCTTTGATTACCGTTATCAAACAGGACTTCCCATGACTCTCTGTCTGGAAAATCACACCACCCGCCGCTGTGATATCTACGAAAGACTGACTAGAACCGACAAGATCCAGTCATTGATTCAACCCATACGGAATACCTTCGAGGATCAGGGTTTTACCCTTCATCTTTTTAATCAATCGGTTGGAGGAGATCGCACTCTGAATACGATCAAAAACCTTTCGCTTCATCCTGTTCCTCTTGGATTCCTTCAAAATATTTCCATCAACTCACCGATAAAGCCTAAACAAACTACTGTCAGTACCACTCATCCCAATGAGTACATCTATACAGCGTCAAGTAACCTTCCCGAAGAAAAACTACTTAATCTCTACCAATCAAAGTCTCCCTTCTGGATTGCTCTTTCTGTTGACAAAGACACCCTCGCCTATTCACCTCTAAAACTGATCACCAGCATCCCCCATCTCTACTTCAACCATCAAAAACTGGTCAGGTACGATACTGGGGTTGACTGGTACAACTCCTGGACACTACCGGAAGGTGAACATCACATCTTGATCTTTTATGCTCCTCAATATCTTGAATTTGCCGGCTTCTTGTTGATAGCTCTTTCTCTCACCGGCTCAATCATCTACTTCCTATTTACACTCACTCGAACCATAAAAAACCGCCTGGCAAAAACCAAGCGGTTACACGCATCACACAACTAGCAGAGACCTATCTCTCTTTTTTCCACGAAGCGCTTGAAGTAGCACAAGTAGCCGGGATCACACTCGACCACACTCACAAGCTCCCACCCCAGCTTTCCCAGCTCATCTGCAACATCCGGAAAAGCAAAAACACGCAGTGTAGGACCCTCTAGTCCTGGGTTCTTAGCATGAATCGCCACTACTTGGCGGTTCGTATTCACTCTCAACTCCAAATACTCCCACATAGAGTCCTCCTTCAATAATATGAATGAACTTCTTGGACATTTTAATCTCAAAAAGCCTCAAAATGGGAGCGACTACCTGCCTGCCCAACTGGCAATCACTCCCACCCTGAGGCCTTTTGTTCTAGTTGACACCCCCATTATCAGGTTGTATTCTGATGATGGTTACTGTCATCTGTCCTGATAGTAACTATCAGATAAGAGCATTGCTATTCGAGTTAGGCTACGGTAGTAATGCTCTTTTTCTCCGTTAAAAAGATGCGAATTTAAAGATCGGGCCAAGAAATTATGCTTAGGTTAACGACTCATCACAACGAGCTGTTGACCGAATTTTCCCATTTTCTGGATTTGGAAAGAAGATACTGATCTCCTAGGATTTTTCGTCACCCGCATGGTGCGTTTCCTATTGGCAATCAGTCTATTTAGTAGGTTTATCATGGGCAGTTTGTTTTAAATTTCTTGATCCTAAGGGTAATATATCATGCCATGTCAAATTTTACAACCTATATACAAAAATCATTCTATCCCATATCAAAATTAGCTTCAAAAATAGTAAAATATACCCCCCTTGTGGTCAAGGAACAGCCATAAAAAAACTCCGGAATGTACGCTGGAGGACTTCAGAAATGTACCTTTAAATGATCACACCAATCCGCTACCAATATACCCAACGGAATTTACGAAGCATATTTTGTTATTAAAATAATAACCTCATTATCATTATGGGTTAAGATTCTAAATTTAAGATTGCTTAATTAGCGCGCTTGAATATAATCACACTCAGATGCCTAAAAAAACTTCAATTTTCTTCTGTAGCCAGTGCGGGAATGAGTTCGCCAAGTGGTCCGGTCAATGCCCTGCCTGCAAGGAATGGAACACTCTGACCGAGGCAGAACCTTTCTTAAGAAAAACCGGCAAATCTTCTAAGACTGTCAGGCCTGCCGAGACCATATCTGTACAAGAAGCTCTAAAAAAAGATAGCAAACATACCTTTTCTACTTCCATCGGTGAACTGGATCGCGTATTAGGACCAGGGCTGACCAAAGGCGCTGTCTATCTTCTCGCAGGTCAACCTGGCATCGGCAAGTCCACACTACTCACTCAGGTCTGCCTCAAGACCCAGACATCCGTCTTCTATGTCTGCTCCGAGGAAAACCCCGCTCAAGTGGCAACCAGACTCCAACGCCTTTCCAAAACAATTCCCGAAGATATTCACCTTCTGGATTCATCTGCGGTTGAAGACATTGCTGCTACCCTGGCCAAACACCCCAACTCAGTCTTCATCGTCGACTCAATCCAATCGGTATATTCCCGAGAAAATCCCACTACACCCGGCTCCCCCAGCCAAGTCAGAGACTCCGCCAGCATTCTCATCCAAGCGGCCAAGGAGCACTCCACTCCGCTCATCATTGTCGGCCATGTCACCAAAGAAGGATCGATTGCCGGACCAAAGATGCTCGAGCATATGGTAGATGTGGTCATGGAGCTCTCAGGTGATCGACAGTACCAGTTAAGGCTCCTCAGAACTATCAAAAACCGCTTCGGACCAACGGATGAGACAGGTATCTTCACTATGGGAAATGGTGGCCTTGAGGAGGTCACGGATCCGGGGAAAATCCTTCTTGAAGGCAGACTTGAAAACTCTCCCGGTTCTGCCCTCACAATGATCATGGAAGGCACCCGCCCCCTAACGGTTGAGATCCAAGCCCTCATCGTCCCCACTACTATCCCCGTACCACGCAGGATCGCCAAAGGCATCTCCGGAAATCGGCTTCAGCTTATCTGCGCTATCCTCACCAGACACCTCCACCTGCCCCTTGGAGAAAAAGATGTTTTTGTCAATGTTACCGGTGGCATGGATATCAAAGATCCGGGAGCCGACTTGGGGGTCGCTCTGGCTATTCTCTCCTCGGTAAAAAACAAAGCGCTTCCGGCCAAGTCAATCTGCTTTGGAGAACTTGGTCTGCTGGGTGAGATCAGAAACGTCGCTTTTACCGACAAGATGGCCAAGGAAGCCAAGAAACTTGGCTACACTTCCCTTTACTCACCCTCGACCCACCACACTCTCAAATCGATCACCTTATAGGGTATAATACTTTTTAATCGATCTTTTACATACTCTAAGGAGGTTCGCATGGGTAATTCTACCGGTCATCCATTTCTTTATAGTCAGTCCCCCTTTTTACCAGTTGTTAATACTTCCCATGTTGATGAAGCGCGTCGCCTGATTAAGGTCAACCATTATCCCAAACCGGCTGCTGCCTGCATCTCTCTCTTCAGTGTTGGCATTGAACAACAAGTGGCGATCTCCGATCAACTGGATTTTCTCGCTCAATATTTCCAGTGTGACGATCTCGGAGTTAGCTATTGGCACATGGGCTACAACTCCGCACCCAATATTATCGTCGGTGCCTATATCTCTGAACTCTTTGGATCCGAAGAAGCGCAGGAGTTCCTCATGTACGAGGATGAAGGAAATCCTTTACTCTCCAGAATAAATCGCTATCGAGAAAATATGCTTCCTCAAGCGATCGAACTGATCAGAAATTCTTCATCTGGAGCAGAGATGTTCGACATTATGGCCTCACAACCCGCACTCGATAGCCGGTTTTACACCATCGGAGTCCTCGCCGCCAAAATCAATTACTCCGACATGATGTTCAAATTAAGAGAGCATACCGTCCACTAAACAACGTACCCCGCTTAACAAGCGGGGTTTAAATTGGACCTTGACTACATTTGTAATCTTTGTTACATTGTACTTAGCTCTACAATGCAGGTGAGCTAGAAAAACCAAATCGCAAAAAGGCTCTTAACGGAGTCTTTTTGTTTATGTTCTTGACAATAGTTGTTATATATATTACAAATAAATTAGCCTGATAACTTATCGTTGTCATGCTAGAGAAACCTACTCGGAATCTCGCTTGGAGGCCCCTTCCTTGGGGTCTCCATTGTTATTTCTATGAGGTATTGACAACTTTGTAACTTTTGCTACACTGAAATTAGCTTAGTAGCAATACTAAGTCAGAGACACGTTCACCGTGTTCTCGGGAAGAACTCCGGAAACGGGGTTCTTCTGCTTTTTACTTACCCTTCTTCAGAGTCACCACCCACACCGACCCCCACTCACTGGGAATAAACATCGTTTCTGACTCTGCAATCACCAAATCAGTTTCGGCCTCGGAAATTTTCTTCGGAGTCACATTCTGGACATGATATTCCCCTGCCATCTTCCATGCCTTGATCAGATTATCAAATCCGGGATAAAGTTTTAAAGTATCAAATAACGCACCCAGTTCTTTGATCCCAAATTGGGGTCGGGGAACGATGATTAATGCTTCTCCGTCCGGTACCAGTACTCTTTCCAGCTCGTTTAAAGCTGCTCGCAGATCTCTTGAGTGTTCAAATGTATGCAAAGAAACCACTCTGTCTATTGATCCGGATGCAATGGGTAATTGTTCTATCTTTCCCTCAATACCACCTTCTGATTCTTTAACCTTTCCACTATTTCGCAACAACCATCCATTGATATCCACTCCAAAGACATGTCCTTCTCCAAACTTTTCCATCAAAAACGGCATCAGAGAACCTGTTCCCACTCCCAACTCAAGGACTTTTTCACCCTTGACGTCAGTAAATTTTTTATTTAGGACCTCCAGATATTCTTTAGCCAGATCACGGCTTTGTATTTCTCCGTATTCTTTACCGTAAAGCTCTGAACCCATTTTATTTCTCGTCGGAACCTTCTACCTTCAACTGTTTCAAGTAAGCCTCAAATTCACTTCGGACTTTCTTCCAATCTCCTCCGGCTTCCTCGATTTCTTTGAAAACCATTTCCACATCTACTAGGATCTGATCTTCCTTAACTATCATTTTTGTTTTCGACATATTTCAAATATAACTGATTTGTAATTCCCTGTATCACAAGCGGGCTCCTCGCCCGCTTGTTCACTAGAGCCTATTTATAAGCTACAGGTACTTCTGTAAGTACTACACCCAAAGACATTCTTCGGTTCTTCACATCCAGACTTTCAACAAATACCTCGATAGAATCACCAATGGCGAACTCTTTCTCGGCTGGTTTCTTGGAAACATGAATAAGACCATCAATACCTTTTTCAAAGTTGACGAACACTCCATAAGGAGCATTTCTGAAAACCTTGCCGGTGTGCTTGGTACCCACTGCATACTTTGTTTCGATGTCTGCCCATGGATCTTTGGTCATCTGCTTGATAGATAGGTTCAACTTGCCATTGGCCTTGTCAATTCCGATTACCTGGACCTTAACTTCCTGACCTACCTTGAAAAGCACATTTGGATCCTCTACCTTCTCCCAAGAGATCTCCGAAATGTGGATCAGCCCTTCGACCTTGGCTCCACTCATTTCTTTTCCCTTCATAGGTACATTGACGGTTACGAAGACCCCGAAAGGCATAATACCTGACACGGTACCTTCATATTTATCACCCACAGTGACCATTTCGAGGGCTTCACCTTTCTTGGCCAAAGCCTCGGAATCGGAAACCAGTTTTTCGGAGAAGATTAGTCTGTTTTGATCCCTGTCTACTTCAATTACCCTGACCTTGAAAGACTTGTTTAAGAGCTCTTCCATGTTGCCAAGGAACTTTTCGCCAAACTGGGATGTCGGTACAAATCCGCGAACATCGCCGATTTTTACCACCATACCTCCCTTGTTAACCTCAAGACCAACTACATCCAGCTCTTTTTCCTCATCCATTAGTTTCTTGAAGCGGCTCCATCTGTTCTCATCGGCTGCCTGCTTAAGAGATAGAATTATCTGACCTTGATCATTTTCGGGGAACTTGACGAAAGCGGAGATCTTATCACCTACCTTAAGACCCTCAAGCATATCACTGGCTTCAACAATGTCGTCACCCGTTACTACACCTTCGGTTTTAGCTCCAATATCAATAAGAAGCATCTTCTTTCCGAGAGCAGAAATCACACCTTCTACTTGCTGACCTTTCTTGAGAGCTCCGGGAAAGCTGGCGGCGCCTGCCATTAACTTGTCCATCATGGACTGGGCACCTCCTTGTTGATTAATAATGTTTTTTTGAACTGACTTGCTCATAATGCATAAATTTCCTTTCTTGTCTTTAAGACTCACATATTTTACCACAAGCAAGAGACTTTCAGGCACAAAACCACTTGAATAAACTATAAGATATGCTAGAATATCCTCAACTTGCACTTTAAACCATAAGGAGGCGTCGAGATGAGATACATCGTTTGCATTGTATTGATGATTATTGGCACCATTTTTATCGGTGTTTGTGCCTACAGCCTGACTGGCAAGGCCAACACTGTCGCACAGAGGGAGGTTGGCCCTCATCAAACCATTTATTTGACCGATTCTTACATTTATACCCTCGACGGCACATATACCCTAAAAAGTGCCAACTATTTCGAGCTAATCCAGGGAGGAGATGTTCGTCAGTCTGTTTACCACGAACCGGAAGTCGGCCAAGAAAAAGGTGACTACCGCCTGACGGATGACTTGACAGGTGATTGGAGAATTGACGGTTTTGCCACCATGTATAGCCGTACTAATAACACCTTCACTGCCACCCACACGACCGGCGACAAGGTCATGAATGGCTTTCTCATTGGCTTAGTCGCACTATTAGTGTGGGCATTATTTATGAATGCCGTCTCCTATTTCATGGACTTATAAAGGACTTCGATTTACCCTCCGCTCAGTCGGAGGGTTTT
>CAZYOB010000009.1:34630-38442 GCA_964648275.1 uncultured Pseudomonadales bacterium | reverse complement strand
GGATGTCCCAGGTTCGAGCCCTGGCGGGGGAGCTTTGGTCGGAAATTGGCATTTTTTCGAACTCTGGTAAAATTTGCCTATGTCTGTAAAGCTTGGTGATTATAAGAAAGTTGATGGTTTCCTTAGAGTAAACAATGTCGACTCCATTCTATACGGTTCATTGGGAGTATCTGCCTACTTAGGGAATTTTAGAGATTTTGACGATATTGATTTGTTGGTTGATGATGAATTTATAGGAGAAAAATGGTCTTTTTTGAAAGAATTGATGTCAAGTAATGGTTTTGAGATCTCCGATGAAAAAGAACATGAATTTGTAAACCCAGAAGGGGTTAAGGTGGCTTTTGCAGAAAAGAGTGTTTTGATTGATGATAATATTTGTGACCCAAAAAGTGATGTTGTCAAAATTATTATTGATGGAGTTGAGGTTAATACTCTTAGCCCTAACTCTTTTATAAAGGCTTATACTTTTAGTTCAACTGACGGATATAGAATCGAAAAAAGAGGGGATAGTGATTTGAATATTGTTCGGGATCTTAAAAAGCTGAAAGAGTTCGAAAACAGACCCAGCCGGCGAGCACTGTTGAATTTTTAGGTCGATTTTCGGTTATAAAATACGGTTGTCAGATGAGTGCTTTTGGCGGCTAAAGAACGTATCCAGTATTTTTTGACTAAAATTTAAAAATCGAGTATATTTTAATATTGATAACATAATTAAATCTAAAAATGAACATACCAGCTATTCTCGCTTCGTTATTTTTGTTGATTGGTGGTTTTATCGCAGGTCAAAGCATAGGAAGCTCGACCGTACTGGCCAATGACAATGATCATGATGGGATAGAAAACTCGATAGATGTAGATGATGATAACGATGGGATCTTGGACGTAAACGATCAATTACCGACTGATCATGATAATGATGAGGTTGACGACAAATCCGACCCCGATGATGACGGTGATGGGGTAGTCGACAGTGAGGATTCGTCAGAATTCGATGAGGACAATGATGGGATATCGGACGAAGTTGATATCGATGATGACGGTGATGATCTAATTGATACTATCGAAGAAAAGGTCGATGATTTAGATGAGGATGGAGTAGAAGATGAGAGTGATCAAGATACCGATGGAGATAGTGTAATGGATGTGAAGGATGCAGATGACGATGACGATGGAATTGATGACAAAGAAGAACAGGAAATTGAGGATGATGGTGACCAAGAAGAGGACTAATTCA
The DNA here is from genome assembly GCA_964648275.1 of uncultured Pseudomonadales bacterium. Taxonomy (GTDB): domain Bacteria; phylum Patescibacteriota; class Microgenomatia; order UBA1400; family MFAQ01; genus CAIQPO01. The sequence continues at coordinate 37,208 of CAZYOB010000009.1, read as the reverse complement.
AGCGGTTTGATTTAGAGCTATGTTCAGGTCCATTCCGTGGTGAGTTCGAAAATCGTCCCATCCGGCGAGCAAACAAATCTATAGTACTAGCCAAGGATAAGTAGAATATTCTATTTTTATTTTGTTATTATTGTTACAGCTGTAAAGATATTAGGCATTGATTTATGTATAAAAATAAGAGCAGAAACAGATTGCTGTTTACGTTATTTATTATAATCGGGTTATTTTTTTTGGTTTTTGGGGGAATTGTGAGATGGAAGAATAGTCGAAATAGTCCGGTGGACGGTCAAGAGACGAAAACGCCATCGATTCTCGACCTACCCATATTTAAAGAGAAGGTGGTGGAGCCAGCCGTTGAGTTTAAACAACCGGGAGTTAGCGCTGTTTTACCTTCCGCAAAATGGGTGTCTCAGTCATACAATAACTGTGGACCGGCGACAACGGCAATGGCTTTACAGTACTTTGGCTATAACGTGAGCCAGGTAGAAACAAAAGACGCCTTAAGGACCAACCCTTCGGATAGTAATGTTTTTACGTATGAGATCAGAGACTATCTAAAAAATAATTACAATATCGAAGGGAAGCTGCTCTTCAACGGTAATGTTCAGATATTAAAAACTCTCCTGACAAACGGAATTTACTTGGTAATGGAAAACTGGCTACGTCCGAACGAAGACATTGGACACAACATGACTATTCGTGGCTACGACGACGAGTTGGGAGTATTTATTGCCGACGATCCATACTTTGGAGTTGGTGTTAAATACAAGTATGAGAGTTTTGAGCAAGGCCAATGGAAGCCTTTTAATAGGGAGTACATGCCGATATATCGCATTGAGCAGGAGCCGTTAGTAAAAGCAATTGTTGGTCGTGATTGGGATGAAAAAACAATGTATCAGGGGGCGGTGAAGACGAGCAAGGTAGAGATAGAGAAAAACAAAGACGATATGTATGCTTGGTTCAATCTGGGGACAAGTTATTATGCTTTGGGTGACTACAAAGCCGCGAGAGAAGCATTCGAGAGGTCAAGAGCTATTGGCTGGCCGATGAGGATGTTGTGGTATCAAATCCAGCCGGTGCAAACATATAACAAGTTGGGAGAGTATCAAAAAGCTTTGGAGTTGGCAAAAATCGGTTTGGCAACATACGAACCTTTTGCGGAGTTGTATCTGGAGTCGGCTATTGCTTATAAGGGTATGGGTGACTTAGTAAAGGCTAGGGAAAAAATTGACAGGGCATTGGTTTTGGCACCAAATTATATGCCGGCATTGTTGTTCAAGGAAAGCTTAAGTGATTAGTTGATCGAGACATTATCTATTTTAGCCAAGCAGTCGTTCGTGTATCAGCCCGTCGGGGGAACAATTGAGGAGAATCATTGAAGGGTTAAGGATCTTTCAGGGTAAACAAATAGATACCTCTGTCTATTCGGTGGAGGAACTGATCGCCAAGCTCAAAGAGTTGAGTACGACAGAGATAGTAACCTAACAAAATTGAATAGGTACCCGACCAAAGAGTACTATTGGTCAGATGAAAAGGTATGTTGACGAGTCTAAGAAGTTCGGGAATAGTCCCAGCCGGTGAACTTTGATAGAATGTGGGTAAATGAATTTAGAAAAGAGAGAGTCAGATAATTCGCGACACTACTTGGTTACCGTTATCAGTGAAGAAGGAACGGTGGCTGTAGAGTCGTCGATAAAACCGCTTCTCGGTGGCTATATTTCTATGAGGAAATATGGGAACCCAGATTATTGTCCAAGTGCGACGAGACATCATAGAAAAGCGAAAGCAGAAACAGGTCAAATGAAGAATTTAATATATTTCGATTCTGTCGAAACTGCTGTCTTGTGTGGATATTCACCTTGCGGAAACTGTTGGATAAGAGGCGATATGGCTGTTACAAGATGGAAAGAATACATAGATGCATGTAATAAGTTTGGAATTGTATCCATACCTGAACCAAAAGTGATAAGTAACACGAAATAGTTTTCAGATGTCAAGAACTCAGAATAATTACTGATATCCAAGTTGAACCTACTCATTACGAGTGGGTTCTTTTTTTACTTAAAGCTGTGAAATTATCTATTTGGCGAGGCACTCAAGTAAGACATAAAAATTACGAGGCTGGATTGTGCCGTCTGATCGTCTATGATATTTAAAACAGGGGGCTGTAATAAATGTAGGAATACTTACAACATAGTGTTACTATTAAATTAATATTATAGACAACAGTATGTTTTTGAAATGAAAAAAAATAAAGAGTTGGTCGCATCTAAAATTCGATATGAGAAATTAAAAACAACGGCTAAGGATATAGGGAAGACCAAGGTTAAAGTTGAAAAGTCCTCAATAGGCTTAAAAAAAGCCTCAAAGGTTAGGGAAAAGATTATGGCAAAGGTAGTAAAGACCGCAAAGGAATTAAAAACAACGGCTAAGGATATAGGGAAGACCAAGGTTAAAGTTGCAGAGACAGCAAAGGAGTTAGAAACGATGGCTAAAAAGGATGAGTTGGTTAGAGCTGAATTCCTAAAGAAGGCAGCAAAATTAAAGACAGTTGCCAAAGAGAAAGAGAAAATTCGAA
>CAZYOB010000009.1:28461-34530 GCA_964648275.1 uncultured Pseudomonadales bacterium | reverse complement strand
TAAAAGTTTCCAAGGGGGCTGTGGAATTAAAGAAATTGGCTAAGGGAAAGGAAGAGGCTAGGGTTGAGCTTGTAAAGAAGGCAGCAAAATTAAAGACAGTTGCCAAAGAGAAAGAGAAAATTCGAATAAAAGTTTCCAAGGGGGCTGTGGAATTAAAGAAATTGGCTAAGGGAAAGGAAGAAGTTCGTTTCAAGTTGGTAGAAATAGCCAAGCAGCTTGCAAAAACGGCTGAGGAAAAAGAGGAAGTCAGGATTAGATTTGCAAAGACTGCGGCAATAATAAAGGATTTATCAGATAGAAACGAGGCGATTTTAAGTTCAATTGGTGATGCGGCGTTTGCTTGTGATAAAGAAGGAAAAATTATCTTGTTCAACAAAATGGCTGAGGAAATCACTGGAATAGCAAAAAAAGACGCTCTTGGAGAACCTTATGGTCAGGTCACCAGTTTTATAAACGAAAAGACAGGGGAACCGGCGGTCGACTTTATTTCGGAGGCTATTAAAAAAAGGATAAAAACCGGGATGGATGAAGACACCGTTCTTGTAAGAAAGGATGGTAAAAAAATTCCGGTGGCAGACACAGCTGCTCCAATTTTTGATTCAAAGGGTGTGGTGACAGGTTGCATAGTTGTATTCAGAGATGTAACAAAAGAAAGAAGTATTGATCAAGCCAAAACAGAGCTGGTCTCTTTGGCTTCACATCAGCTGAGGTCTCCTCTGACGGCAATAGGTTGGTATGCGGAACTCTTGGAATCAGAAACAAACGGGATTCTAACGCCCAAGCAATTAAAGCTGACAAGGGAAATTCGAGACGCATATAAAAGAATGACAACCCTCGTGAATTCACTTCTAAACGTTTCACGTATCAGCATGGGGACTTTTGCTGTTGAGCCAGGATCCACCAACATCGAGAATGTAGCAAAAACTACCCTGGAACTATTTAAACACGAGATAGAGGAGAAAAAACTAACAATAAGAGAGAATTATGATAAAAGATTGGATAATTTTTGGGCGGACCCAAAAATACTAAGTGTTATATTCCAAAATCTGATTTCTAATGCCGTTAAATACACACCAAGTGGAGGAAAAATTGTAATTAATATTAAAAAACAAAAATTTCTTGAGATATCAATTTCCGATACCGGGATGGGGATACCAAAATATCAACAAGCCAAAATCTTCACAAAACTGTTTAGAGCCGACAATGCGAACGACGTTGATCCGTCCGGAACCGGTTTGGGTTTGTATATTGTTTACGAAATAGTGAAAGCTTCGGGCGGAACGGTACGGTTTGATTCTGAGGTAAAGAGGGGTTCGACATTTTATGTAAGTTATCCTCTGAAAGGGATGGTCAGGAAAATAGGTGAAAAAAGCTTATCGTAGTGAAAACTTTCGGCTTTTTCTAAAAGTAAGGATTATCTTTGAGAAATAATGTCGGCGAATACCACGAGGCGCTTACTGTAGATTTTTTTATTTCTGTCCCAAACTCCTTCACAAGTAACAAGATTTAGATAAGGACTACCATTTGGAACGAAAACTTCGTCTGCGAATCCAGGGTCATAGAGGCGGCTTTCCCTAACAGCGAAGGAATGAATTTTTTTGTTACTGTCTTCTATATACAGCTTGTCTCCTGTCTTGAGCTTGTTTAGATTAGCGAATACCCCGTCACCTCCTTTTTTTTCGTTTAAGTGTCCGGCGATAACAGCGCTGCCGTTTTCACCCGGTCGAGGTCCCAGCATGAACCATCCTACGTCTGTGGAATTGTTGGGAACATCCATTTCTCCTTCCGTTGAGCCCAGATACTGTATACCAGTGTTGATATTGAGAGCAGGAATAATTAGTCTTATGGGAAACCCGACAATGTCTTTTTGGTCTTCGATACCTAAAACTTTATTGTCAGTATTATTTAGGTGATGAAAATTGATGCTCTGGTACAAGCCAACCGACGATATTGTGAGCAGCATTCCAGAAAGCACGGCCAGAATATTTTTTTGCAGCGATAGTAGATCGATGTGTTTCGACACCTGAGGGAGCTTAAACTTTTCTTCGAATTGAAATCAGAAGTGCGGAAGATCCCAACAAAACTCCTGCCAGAATATACCAGTTCGAGTAGTTGTCTTCAGGGGCTAATCCGGTGTTTGGTAACCGGGGAACAAATGTGTCCGGATAACTGACTAGGGCAATTCTCCCGATGAGGCTCGCCGGTCCGTATTCTCCAATTTGACATTCGTTTCTTGCGGCTACCTGGACCCAAAGGGGTGTGTTCGATGGGAGGCCGTTGAGAGTTGTGGAGAAGCCTGTGACATCCGTGTTGTATAACCAGTTGCCGTCTGAAGGACCATACCGAACGTTAAATTGGTCGGTTCCAGAATAAGGACCCCAGCTGACAAAGATACTATCAGCATCTACTCTATTTGAGTCAATTATGGCAGGAGCAACTACTCCCTCGATGATTGGGGGGCAGGGAGGGTTGGGAGCTGATGTAGAGTCGATGGGAGCGAGAGGGGCAGCTGTGGGAGCAGGAGGGTTGTTGGTGACCGGAACGGTACTGCAGCTGGATTTGTTAATTGTATTGCTGTCTAAAGTCACGGCTCCGTTGCGAGCTAATGCTCGTCCGCTTAAATCAGCTCCTGTAGCCATGGTGATGTCTGTTAGTGCGAGAATGTTTCCGGTCAGATCTGTGTTCGTTCCGAGGGTGGCAGAGCTTACTACTTTCCACCAAACACTGCACGCATCACCACCTATGACATTGGCAGTTCCAGATGTAACGAGAGTGGATGCCGATCTAAAAACCCAGACGCCCGATCCGCTAAGGGTGAGTGTTCCTGACAGCGCAAAAGCATCTGCGCAATAAACACCAGGGACAAGACTTAAACCAACCAAATCCTGTGTCCCTGCATAGGTGACAGTACAAGTAGCATTATCCCCACTACTCAAAGCATCATACGCACTTACTAAATCAGCCTTTGCCTGAGTGAGTAAGGCTGCATTGGTTATTCGGCAGGCAGTGCTTCCACCACCTCCACCTGTGTAGGCGCCATCATTATCATATATTGTCCCAGTCACTTCGGCACATGTTAAACCAATACCTGCCCCCGTGGCCGGATCCAGCCCAACATTTCCGGTTATAGCAGAAGTGCCGGTATTGGTAATGTTTGGAGTGCCCGCCAAAATAGCAAAACTATCAGCTTGTCCAAGGCTGGGTGAAGTGGCCGCATATACAGGAGTCGGTGCAGTATATAGAAAGGTAGTCAAGAGGGGAATGAAGACCAGTAATGATGATGTAATCGTAGAGAAAATCTTTCTGATCTTCATTTAATTTGTTTGTATTATTTAATACTACTTCTACTGTAAATGATATTGTTTTAAAAATCAATAATTGATGTAAAAGATATTACACTGGTGAGTGTATAGAGAGCTTAGGGTAATTAGAAGAAACTCTGAATAGGCAGGATTTTTGCTATACTTTAGATGTAATGAAGTTAACAAGAAGGGAGGTGAAATAAAATGGATTTACTGTGGACTATTGTCGTGATTTTGATAATTGGTTGGTTCCTCGGACTGAACGTATTTGCTATCGGTGGGAATCTGATTCATATTCTGTTGGTTATTGCATTGATAATTATTGTTTACAGATTGGCAACAGGACAAAGATTATAAAGAAATAATAATTTGAAAGGAGGTGAAACGAAAAGTGACAACTATTGTAAATAATCCGCCACCTTCCGATAATTCGGGTGGGTCATTGGGTTTGATTGTTGGAATCGTTATTTTGTTGGTGCTGCTTTATCTGGGATACGTATACGGACTTCCTGCTTTGCGGGGAGTGCAGTCCGAAGGTATACAGATCAACGTGCCGGAAAATATTAATGTTGATGTTAACCAGCAATAATTAGTATTATTTTTAGTTAATTTCATAGCATCCTGCGAGCGCAGGATGCTTTTGGAGGTGAAGTGTAACAATGATTGCTTTTGGTCTCTTATGCCTTATAATTTTAGACAATTACCATTTATTGAATCAATGAATAAGACTGGGTTAAGTTCGAATGCTGAAATTACTCTCTTGAAGAAAAGGATAGCTGTTTTGGAGGAGATGAACTCCCATTATAAGGAGATGGAAGGTAAGGTGAGTGAAGCGCGCTTGTACGCGGAGAATATTGTTGAAACAGTGAGAGATCCTTTATTGATCATGGATGGTGAATTAAAAGTATTTTCGGCCAATAAAGCTTTCTTTGAAACCTTCAAGGTAAAAAGTGAAGAGACTTTGGGGCAGTTCATTTATGACCTGGGTAATGGGCAATGGAATATTCCTGAATTGAAAAAACTTCTTAGAGAAATTATTACCAAGAGAAATACACTCGATGATTATGAAATGGAACATAACTTTGAGACTATCGGTCGGAAAACAATGCTTTTAAATGCCAGGCGTATACCCCCGACACCGGCTAAACCAAGGATAATATTATTGTCGATTGAGGACATCACCGAGCGCAGGAGTGTGCAGCAGCAAATAAAGATCGGTCTGCAGCAAAAAGTTGAAGAAAGAACAAAGGAGCTAGATATCGTCAATCAAAAGCTTAAAGAGAAGATCGTAGATCTTGAGATAATAAATAAGGCTGCCATAGGCAGGGAACTGAAGATGATAGAGCTAAAAAAAGAAATAGAGAGACTGAGAAACAGAGAAGTATAAAATGATGACCGACCAGGATTCAACCAATGAGGTTGAGGATATTCGAAGAGCGACTCTAAATTTGTTGGCTGATTTGGAAGAGGAAAGGACCGCGCTGGCTTTATCTATGGCAAAGAATGAGGCGCTCCTGGAGAGTTTGGGGGACGGAATATTGGCGACTGATAAAGACGGAGAAATTATTAGCGTGAACCAGGCGGCGGAAAAATTATTGAATGGCAGTCAAAAAGATTTTCTGGGCAAGAAACTTAGTGATGTTCTCCATATTTACGATGATAAAGGAGTATTGATACCGCAAGAGAAACACCCATTCCAAAAGGCGTTTGTGTCAGGTAAGAAAGTCGTGGAAACTTTTATTTACGAGAGGAAAGACGGGACGAAATTCCCTGCAGCAATTACTATGACGCCTGTAATTTTTAACGGCAAGACTGTTGGAGTGATAGAGGTTTTTAGAGATGTCACTAAAGAATTGGAGTTGGATAAGGCAAAAGATGAATTTATTTCGTTAGCATCCCATCAGCTTAAAAGTCCTATTACCGGAATATTATGGAATTTGGAGCTACTTCTTGAGAAAAAGAGTGGTCTTAAAAATGATCAAGTGGGGGTGTTAGAGTTAATTCAAAACAGCGTAAAAGGGATGTTGAATTTGGTAGCGGGTTTTTTAGATGCGACTAAAATCGAAGCTGCCGGGTTTGTAGTTGAAAGAGGGAAGGTGGACCTGGCACAGATCTGTGATTCGGTTATCGGCGAATTGGCAGGTCAAATTTCGGATAAAAAAATCGATATCATTAAAGACTATGGAAAAGACATCCCATTACTCGACATTGGTATAAAAACAGGAAGGGTAATTTTTCAAAATCTGATATCAAACGCCGTCAAATATACTCAGGAGAAAGGAACAGTCGAGGTAAAGATTGAGAAATCTAAAGAAGGAGCGAAGATTTCCGTTAAAGATAATGGTTATGGTATTCCCGAAAGTGCAAAAAAACAAATTTTTACAAAATTATATCGTGCAGATAACGTGAGGGTGAAGGAGCCGTTGGGTACCGGATTGGGATTGTATTTGGTGAAAAAACTGGTTGATAATCTTGGAGGTAAGGTTTGGTTTGAATCAAAACTGGGAGTAGGGTCCACTTTTTATGTTAGTTTGAAATAGGTTAAGTCATTATTTCTCAGTAAGATTCGCAAGAATGTTGTTTGTAAATTGATGAGTGAATTTGTGTATCTTCAAAGGTTTTAAGCATGATTAGATCATGTGGACTTGTCCCAAGTGTGAAAGGGTGTTTAAGAAGAAAAGCCAGCCTCATAGTTGCCGGAAAGTATCGATTGAGTCTCATTTTGAGAATAAGGAAATAGCTAAGGAGATATTTGACTACCTAGTTA
>CAZYOB010000009.1:0-28361 GCA_964648275.1 uncultured Pseudomonadales bacterium | reverse complement strand
AAGCTTTAATTTTTGTCCTATTCGCCGAGTATCGATTGTGTTAGATTTCTCTTAATTAACAATATTTGAGGTATACTTACGGTATTAGGTTTTAGTATAGGCTGATATGTTAGTTTTAATCTTACTTTTGGTTGTCGGGTCCGGTCTTGTATATATTTCAAGATACAATTTCACCCCCGTTACGCTTAATTTTGGAATTTATAGCCTTTCGGATATTCCACTCTTTTATGTGATTGTAGGTTCGTTGGTAACAGGTTTGTTACTGTCCTATTTGGTTTATATCGTTAATTCAATTCTCACCACCTTTAAACTTCGAGGGAAAGACAAAGAGATCAAAAAGCAGAAAGGTGAAGTGCTTGAATTAACAAAAAGAGTTCATCAGCTTGAGTTGGAAAACGAGAAGCTTAAACATGAACCGAGTGTTGAACCGGAGGACACAAACGCTTTGTGAAAACGATTCTAGCTAAAATTTGGAAAGCGTTGCGTTTACCCAAAGGAGTGCAGTTGTTTGTAATGCGGCTTTTTCAAGAGAGATTTCTCATTGGTGTTACAGGGATCATTTTTAATGAAAAGGATGAAATTCTTCTTTTTAAGCATACATATCGGGCGCATGCATGGAGTTTGCCAGGGGGTTATTTAAAGGCGGGTGAGCACCCGAAGGAAGGATTGGAAAGAGAAATCAAAGAAGAGTCCGGTTTGGTGGTGAGTGCGGATGAGCCTCTTAAAACACGAACCGACCGTGATTCAGCTCGCTTGGATATGTGTTACACCGGTATTTTAATTGGGGGCGATTTCGTACCTACACACGAAGTGTCCGAATATGGATTTTTTACCCTGGACAAGCTACCGTTGCTTCGATCCAATCAGTTGTTTTTGGTCGAGCAGGCATTGAAGCAGAAGAATTCGGTGGAGGATAGTATGTCGAATATTTAGGGAGGGCTTCTTAAACGGTGGATTAAATTACCTAAAGCGTTGGAATTTGGAAACAAAAAGATCTCATTGCTGAGACCTTTAAGGAGGAGCTTACTTGCGTAAGGCTCTGACCTAATGATTGCTCATTAGACTGATTACTAGTATATAGGTTGTCGTACATTTTGTCAAGAAGTTGCTCGAAAAGGTCCGGAGACCACGTCTCGATACCACTTGTTAGGAGAAAAGTCAGGCGTTGATAGAGGTCATATGAAAGAAAATATGCCCCCTGCTTGTATTACTAGTAGATATCAGTTAACACGCACGAAAGGGGGTGAAACATTATGAATAAAACATCTATGCTTTTGGGACTGACCGCATTGGTCATTGGAGGCGCAGCAATTGCTCCTAGAGCAATACTTGCCTATCGAGGTGACCCAGCAGTCAAGGGCCCAAATTACACCGAAGAACGCCATGAGGCCATGGAGAAAGCCTTTGAGAACAAAGACTACAACTCCTGGAAAACACTAATGGCAGGACGAGGCAGAGCAACCCAGATTGTGAATGAGCAAAACTTTGCTAAGTTTGCCGAAGCTCACGAGCTGGCCGAACAAGGTAAAACCGACGAGGCTAAGAAGATAAGGGCTGAACTCGGACTTGGTCTGCAAAATGGAGCCGGAATGGGTCAAGGAATGGGACGCGGCAGAATGAGTCGATAACCATCTTTGTACGAATAGCTGACACCTCACTCATAAGATAAGAGTGGGGTTTCAGCAGTTTGTAGAATTATTAATATTGATATGCAATCAGTTATATTTAATTAAATAGCTGTGAGAGATACATCCAAGTTATCAGATGAGGAAGTGATCGGGATTGTCCGTACCAAGGACAAAGAATCTTATGCTGAGATCATTAACCGATATCAGACAAAACTTATGAGGTACGCCAGTTACATCATGGGAGATGAGCACATGGGAGCGGATGCGGTACAGGAGAGCTTCATCAAAGCCTACATCAACCTCAATGGGTTTGATACGAAAAAGAAGTTTTCCAGCTGGATATATCGTATCGTCCACAATGAAGCGATGAATGCCTTGAGAAAAAACAAGAGGCAGCTGCCAATGGATGATCAAACAGAGTTTGATAGCGGAGTCAACTTAGAAGACGAATTCATTAAGAATGAAATAATAAATCAGGCGCATCACTGTTTAGATCAGATGCCGATAATATACAAGGAACCATTGTCACTCTATTACCTAGAAGAAAAATCGTATGAAGAAATTAGCGATATATTACGAATTCCCATTGGTACGGTAGGGACACGTGTCAACCGAGCCAAGGGGATCATGAAAAAACTATGTCAAAAAACCCAAAAATAATACCAGTCGATTTTGAAGAAACCATCATGACAAAGGTGAAGTCCAGCGAGATCTCTATGAAACCCCGCTGGTTCTTTGTGTTGGGATCACTGCTGATGATGGCCGGCTTAGTAGGCTTGAGTATTGGAGCCATTTTCTTGAGCAATCTGACGTTGTTCTTACTGCGTCAGCATGGACCAATGGGACAGTGGCGTTTACAGGTAATGCTGAATAGTTTCCCGTTTTGGGTACCAGCATTGGCAGTTGTCGGTATCGTGCTGGGGATAATGATGTTTAGAAAGTACGACTTTTCTTATAAGAAGAACTTTTTGCTGATTGTTGTTGGATTTATTATGTCAATCATATTGACTGCCTTCATTTTGGATTACCTTGGATTCAACACCATGTGGTCTCGTCAGGAGCCAATGAGGCGTTTTTACCAGCAGTTTGATAGACAAAACTCAACAACTCCGAGAGGCCAAGGTCAAGTACCAGGTCAAGGTCGAGGAAGATTTATTCAGTAAGAAAGGTGCCAGATGAACCTCCGCGGGGAGCTCCATAACGATTAGAACCTCTGTAAATTTTTGTTAAACTTTGTAGATTTTTGACGGATAAAGATTTGGCCTGAGAGGCTTTTTGACAGAGTGGCCATCGGGAAATTATCATACAGTTAGCGTGTGAGATTTCATCGCCGAGACCTTTATGCGCATTTGAATTAAAAATAAACTGGAGGAGAGAAATGAGAAACTATATTGCGGAGGATGTCGATGCTTACATCGCCAGTTCGAGTAAAGAAGCCCGTCCTGTTATGGAAGAGCTTCGAAAAATAATCAAGTCGACCATTCCTGAGGCGGAGGAAGGAATAAGCTGGGGAGTGCCGTTTTATAAGTATCGCGGTCTTCTTGGTGGATTCGCAGTATTTAAGGACCATATTAGTTTCGGACTAGCGTTCGTGCTTGAAGCTATAGACCGCGAAACGCTTGAAAAAAAGGGTTACATGACGGGAAAGAAAACCGTACAGATCAAGTTCGAACAAAAGGTGCCGACCGCAGAAATAAAGAAAATTCTAAAAGCAAAGGCAAAAATGAATGAGGTCAAAGGAGCGACAAAGTAATTTCTCTAGGTCACATCATTGATTAACAATGCTATTGCTTGATGAACTTGGCGGTAATAAAGAGTAGGGTGACGATAATAATCGAGGAAATGATCATTTGAAGGGGAGTTATCGTTATACCGGTGACTTCTTCAGATGAAGGAGTCGTTGCCAGCGTGGTAATAGTTGGTGTTTCTGCTGTAGCCGGAAGTTTGGGGGTGATAAGAGGTGCCGGGGTAACTCCAGCTTGGGTTTCAGTGATTGCTTCTGCAAAGACAACTCGTCTTTCGGGATAAGAGTCGTCGATGCGATTCCAAATTCCTTCACAGGTAATAATGTTCAGACGAGCCTTTCCGTCAGTGGAGATAAACACAGGAGTGGAGTCATCATTTCTGCCAAAGAGACGTATTGAAGTGACTTGGAAAGCGAGGGTATTTCCATTATCGTCGAGAACATACGCTTTGTCGCCGACCTTTATCTTGTCCAGATTGTAGAAAACCCGGGGTATACCATTATCAATACCATAATGTCCACCGATTACGGCACTACCGATTTGTCCCGGTCGGGGACCAAGGGCATACCAGGCGACGTTGACCGAACCTGCCGGAACGTCCATTCTCCCGTCAGGGGTGATATATGCATCCTCAACGGCCGTGTCTACTCCGATTATTGGAATTTTTAGGCGAACGGGAAGTCCACGAGGAATTCCTCCCGGATCGCGGATTTCCGAATAGGCACTAGATTCTCTGACCTGACCCACTCCGGGTTGATAAATGGCTAATGGCAATTTCCAGCCGAAGGAACTGTCGGAGAGGGTGGGGTTGACGGTCGTTCTTCTACTTGCAGGGAGGAATAGTTGGTCTCTAAACATTAGGGCTGCTCCTGCGAGTACAGCGACGGCAAGTATAGATTTGAGATAGTTTATTGGATTCATTTTCTTTTCTTTATATTACTTTTTTGTTTAAGAATGATAAATAAAATAAAAGCCGCGAGAATACCCGAAACGATCTTCCACTCCGGTAAGCCCGGAGAAGTCGTCGGTTGAGGGATATTTACATTAATTGTAATAGAGTCGCTGCTAGTGGCCGTCAATCCATTGGCTTTGGCCGTAACTGTGACGGTACTGATGGTCGTATGTTTTAGATTTATAGTGCAGGAGTAGATCCAGACTTCGTGAGGGTCAAGAAGGTTGTTACCATTGGTGTCTCCCAACTTTCCGGACATGTTCTGGCATTTGTCGTCGGTAACAGTGATGTCGCTTAAGGAGACAACTCCGGGATTATTTACTTTATAGGTGAAGATAACCTCACTGCCTTGGGCAGATAACAATAAGGGGTAGGTTACTTTGGTAGCGTTGACGATGCTGACTTGTGGGGCGGGATCTTCTGAGCCAACAATTACCGTGGCGTTAGCCTTGTGAGTGGCTGTAATATCATTGGCCATGCCGGTAGCGGTGGCACTGCTTTCGGTGGTTTGGGAAATAGTTGTGGTACAGGAATATCTCCAAGTTTCATCGTAATCAAGACGGGAATCCCTATTGTCGTCCCCGGTGACGAACTTCACCGAGTCGCAAACATCATCTGACACTTTTATATCTGTAAGGGGGACCTCTTTAATGAAATTCTTGACGGCGTAGCGGTAGGTTACATTTCCCGGTCCATTAGGTAGTGTTGCCGGATTTGGTATGGAAGTGATGCCGATCAGAGGGATATAAAGGACACTAAGACTGTCTTGGGCGTAGGCGTCTTTTGTGCCGATCCCCAAGACAAGCACGGTTAGCAGAATTAATTCCTTGGATAATGACATAATTTGACTCTATTTAAGTCATTATGGCAGAAACAAAATTGTTGTGTAACGATTGTTACCCAGATAAGGCAAAAGGAAGTTGATTGGTCGGGTGAGAGCGGAATTTGGCGCTGCATTTTGTGTAAAGGTTGACGTGATAGATGGACTTGGCCACTGGGTAATGGTTTAATGATGATTGAGTGACTGGTGTAAATAACAAAGGATTCACACTTTTGGAAGTAATATTGGTGATAGCTTTAATGGCAATTTTGGGAGTAACTCTCAGTCTTGATTTCTCAGGATATATTGATAGGTCATATGATGGGGTGAGAAAAACCGATTTGCACAAAATGCAAGTACTGCTGGAAAGTTACTATGACAGAAAAGGTAGTTATCCGGCCGAGTTACCGGATTGTGGTCAGCCGTTGCCATATTTAAGTTGGGTATTGGGAAATAAGATGCCATGTGACCCTCAAACAAAGGAACCTTACTTTTACCAGGTCAATGGTTCATATCCGGAGTCATATAAGGTGTATATAAATCTGATGAATGAGAAGGATGCTTCAGTTGAGAGGGTGGGATGTGGTGGTGGTTGTGGTCCGGACTGTGCATACAATTATGGAGTATCGAGTCCCAATGTGGGGCTGACAAGGTGCTCATATGTTTGCGCTCCAGGAGGAGGGCAGTCAGGATCCTGTGAGTTGTATGTGAATACCGAGTCAAGTGAGTGCCCAGTTCTTTATGGGGGAGATATCACTTGTCGGGGAGAGTGCAATGATCCGAGTAACCGGTGTAAAAATGCCAGCGGAAAGAGAAACGCGGATTAAGAAAAACTATTCCTTAATCCAACCAATAGCACCGGCGATGGCAGATCCAATCCCCGGGGCAATCCAAAACATGGGAAGCCGGGGGTCGATCAGGTCGTTCTCGATCATGTAGCGCCAGCGGTTAAGAGTAGTAGCAGAACTGCTGTTGGAGTGTTTGGCTTTGTCCATGAGGAAGGGTAGATTGGGGGTGTCAAGAAACCTTTGAGGATTACGACGGAGAAGTTTGGCAATTCTGTCAACAACCGGTTTACTGGCCGGATGGATGATGACATTTTTATTGCCCAACTCTTTTAACAAATTAAGGTTGCCGTATTCGTTAAGTAATTCGGCCATAACCAACATAGTTTGGTCCCCGAAAAAGAAACCAGTTTTCATACCATCCATGGAGATGGTGGAACCGTTCGTGGGATATGGAATATCAAGAAATGCACCTTTGTCGGAGTGGTGGAAAATTCCTTCACCGTTATTGGCAAAGCGATAGTGATCTGGAATAGTGTCGGGTTCAGAGAAAGTTTCTTGGAAGTTATAAAGAGTTTTTACTTTGATCACTCCTCCATCCGGTTGAACCAATACCTGCTTGTTCTCTAAGTGAAAATGATTGGGAGTAAAGGCCAGAAGTGTGTGGGCATCTCCAAAAATACTGGGAATGGCGATGGTTTCAAGTTGAGAAAAATGTTCAGGGGCGCAGAGATGACTTAACGGTTCGAGAGCGGCAATAACAATACGAGCGTTCTGCATGGCGGGGTCGGACAGGCAGTCGATAAAGGCACTGACGGCTCCGGCGCAAGCGTAACGATACGAACGAGTATAGACTTGATCCGGACTAAGTCCGGCTTTCTCTAAGACTCCCTGATTAACGGTGTCGGGGAGAAAGGCAGAGGTGTCTATAAAAACATCGATATCTTCCCAACCCTTCGCTTTCATGGTTTCTTTGAGGAGAATGGCACCAATGGTGGTTGTACGGTCAACAATATTTTCCGGGCTGGACGATTGCTCCGGTCGGTGGGAGAGATATCGAGTAGTAAAACCGGTAGTGGCGATGACCCTTTCAGCTGTTTCAACATCCGAGAGAGGCAGACCTTGTTCAAGAGCAATGCGAAGGAGTGATTGGTTGTCGACTGGTTCGGCAAAAGGATGACCAACTATAGTGAGAGCCTCTCCCAGTTTGGTTGGTCGACCAATTTCTGTTTGAAAGCGGATAAGTTCCGGATGGCTTTGGTATAAAGACTCGATCGATGTTTTTGGCATATCGATAGTCTACTCTATCTTAATCACTCTGCTCTTTGATGAAGTCTGTGGTCCGTTTGATGGCTTGATTAAAGCTGATTCCAGTAAGATTATGGCCTCCGGTCGGGTATTCATATAACTCATGTCTGATTTCTGTTGAGTCTAGGAGATTTGTCAGATTCCGACTGTAACCGATGTTAACTACATCGTCATTTATTGCATGATGAATCTGAACCGATCCCTTAATACCGGTAAGATAATTGGTGGGAACTACCTGTTTCCAGAAAGAATTGCTTGGATCGAACCGACCATAGGTATCGAACAGAAGCTGACGGTTTTTTTGAACGGGTGAGTCTGTTGAAGGAGGACGATAGCTGGAGTCCGAAATTCGGAATTGGCTCATGTCGTCATAGGTATAGACCGCTCCTGCCCAGATAACAATCTTGGAGATATCCGGATGGGAGACGAAGCTCCTAAAAATGACATTGCCGGCCATGCTATGTCCCCAAAGGCTAACATTATTCGGGTTAACTACCGGAGATTTTTTTAGAGCAGAGTAGGCATTTAGGGTATCGACAATATAGTCTGCGGAATAGTAAGCACCACCAGGCTCTCCCTGGGAATCAGCATGGCCACGCAAGTCAATTTTTAAGACTACGATGCCACTTTTTGCGAGAGCATCGACGAAGGAAGCATAGTTTCTGGTGGTTTGGTATTGTTGCGGAGGAACATATCCATGAACGAAAACAACTGCTGGCCAGCCCTGAGGTGGAGGTGTTCCCTTAGGGATGGTCAAGAGACTGTTTATTTGGAGATCGTCAGAGAGATAACCGGTGAGATATGAGACGTAGGTTGGGGTTTCCGAGTAGAACTCAAGGGGAGACAGATTGCTGTCAAAAACCCGGGTACGTAGATATGGAATGGTGAGTTCTTGGAATATGAATGGCGTTGGGGTTGGAATAGAGCTAGATGTAAGTCCCAGTAATGGGGCATTATTATTAGCTCTTCCGACCAGAAGAAGAGTTGCTACGGTGACAATGGTGATAAATGATACAAGAAGTTTGATTAATTAGTTTATCATTTTGGTTGGTTTATACAGTATGAAAAGGTCTATCATGGAACATATGAATCTGAAGGAATATGAGGCGGGTTTGGATACCCCGCTGAGACAGGCGACTATATTGCTGCTAATGAGGGGAGATGAGGTTTTGTTGGCGATGAAGAAAAGAGGCTTTGGAGTGGGAAAGTGGAACGGTGTGGGTGGAAAGCCGAACCCTGGTGAGGATATAAGGGAGGCTGCGATCAGAGAAGCAGAAGAGGAGATTATGATCACGCCGATTAATATGCAACAGGTAGGAGAGCTTAATTTTTACTTTCCGTCTGCGCCTTTAGAAAACGGGTGGAATCAACAGGTGTTGGTATTCTTGACCACAGATTGGACAGGAGAGCCCCAAGAGACAGAGGAGATGAAACCGTCCTGGTTCAAGATCTCAGAAATTCCATACGGAGATATGTGGGACGATGATGTGATCTGGATGCCGAAAGTGTTGGCAGGGGAGACAGTCAAGGCAAGTTTTATGTTTGGAGAAAATGAGAAGATGGAAGAGCATTACATATCATCGTAGCCAATGTTATCGTCTTTCACAACAAATCAAATATTAATTGAGTTTGAAAAACTTTAATTGTGCTGCGAAGCGAATTGTTTTAGTTGAAAAACCGATTGTTTTTGAAAGGTCTCCGATCTTCATTTGATTCATAGAGTGGATTATGCACCTCCCAGTTGCTGGAATGCCAAGGCGTAGTAAGATATATTGTTCATTGAAAATCGGATTAGAGAGTCCAGACAAAGAGGAGGAACAATGACCGATCAGCAGAAACGTTGGTTAATTATTGCCGGCCTAGTAATGGCGGCAATCTTAGTTGTTGTATTGATAGTCTCATTGGTCGTATGTATTAAGAATCTGACTGCCCAAAGAATTGCTACCGAAAAGCAAGAAGTATATCTACCGGTGGTAGCGCATCAGGAGCCGAGTATAGTATTTCTGCCAGCAATATTTAAGCAGGCTGCTTCCACCCCCATTTCTCTGAGCGATATCTACAAAGTCGGCCTGATCGAGGATGCAGTTGTAAATACTGATGGAGACGTTTATGACGTAGGTACTTTCATCAACACAGAGGATGAAAGCGTCATTTTAAAGGCACGGTGCATTGACCAGGGTTGGCCATCACCCGAGATTGGGACTTTATATCGTTTGGATAGTGAAGGATTGCTCAGTCCGGTTGTCAATAATGAAGGGAATAACCTGCAAAGGTTCATCGTCTTGGACGAGTAATATATCGCCCGGTTTAGCTAAGCTACGCCGGGCTTTTTTTGGACAGTAGTATGGGGAAAACTGTGACCTAATGAGTGAAATATGTTACATATCTGTGCTAAGCTGGATTAGGTTAAAAATTGACTTTTAAGAAAGGGGGTGACCAGTAATGGTGGATAAAATAATTGATGAAACCTCGAAAGTGGTTCAATCTGCGATTAAGGGAGCAGATGATGCGCTGTCTGCCTTGAGAGGAGCGATCACGAATCAGGTGACCGGATCACTTAAGAATGTAGGTGACATGGGGACAACAGTAGCGGCTACCGTAGGAGCAGTAGTGAGAGGCGGTATCAAAGCTGCGGCAGAGGTTGGGCAAGATATCGGTAATGTAGCTGTGACAACTGTAGAAAGTGCCATCGATGCAGCCGGTTCCGTGGGAGAGAGTGGAATCGAAGTGACCAAATCGGCTATTGAGGCGGCAGTCGGAGCAGCAGATGATATAGGTACCGAAGCAGGTGAAAGTGTGAGAAAGGCACTAAAGAGTGCAGCTTCTTTACCTAAAGATATCGTTGAAAGTGTTATAAAATAATTCAGTTTTTTAGGTCTGAAACGTCCTTCTCTTTTGGAGGACGTTTCTTTACTTAGTGGAGTTCATCGTCTATGATTCGCTGGAAAGGAAAAATATGCCTAATGCAGAAATAATCTTATCGGAAAGAAACCCATTCGATTTAACGCTCAAGGGAGTAGATAAAAATTTTCGTTTGGCGATTGAAGAACCGACCGGGTTTGGAAGGGGGACGACCAAAGAAAGTCAAGATCTAATGAGGGCGATGATGACGGCTCATTTGTTAGCCCCGACAATGCCGGAGAATATTTATACAAATTTTGACTTTCATTTTTCTGAATTGTTAGATGCGATGTATGAATACTATGGAAAAAAGAAGCCAAGAATAATGAAAATTGGGGAGGGAAGAGTTCAGCCAAAGATTGCAGGGGAAGCCGATCCTGAGCAAAGCTTGAGGGTGGCAACTTCTCATTCCGGAGGACTGGATTCCGTATACCGAATTGCAAAATTACTGGAAAATAAGGAGACTCCCTTGGCAGTACATCTGAGGAATTTGAACTTTAAAGGAAATGCTTGGGAGGCCGAAGCGAGTAGAGAGCAGTGTGAGTCTTGGGGTGTGCCTTATTTGCAGGTAAAGCTGAGGAACAGTTCCGGAAGTACCGGATTTGACACTATGAAGACCAGGGATCTATTACTAGCTTTGGTGGTGGCAATCCAGGGAGCTCCGAACAATGTAAATCAGGTATTGATTGAAGGAGGGATGGGGAGTGATCCGAGAAATTATCATTTCAGTGAATCCATAGAGGTATGGTCGTGGTTCAACGGACTGTTAAAAGATATCGGACTGGATGTTGAGGTGGTGGGAGTAGACCCAGGCGATATAGAAACTATTGGAGAGATAATCGATTTGGAGAAACAACTCGGAATAACGATACTGCCGATGGTGCAAAATTGTTTCTCGGCGCCTTTCCAGATGCCAAATAACAGAAGAAAATGGGAAAGAGAAACACCGACGATTGCACAGAATAGTTCAGATCATTGGTGCGGGAGTTGCCATAAATGTAGAAGGATGACGTTGGGTAGGTTGTTTTATCATGATCCAAGGTTGAGTGGGGTAAGCGGTGAAGAGAGGGGTTATTTTGTCAAAGATACATACGATTGGATCAGGAAATATCCCCACAACGCGGATCTATTGTCCGAAAGTTTTATGACTCATTTGGAATTACTCGGAGGAATTAATTAAGAAGTATTTGGTTGTAGAAGAGGAAGTCGGCGATTTCTTTGCTGATAAATTCTATGCCAGCACCTGATGGGTGGATATAATCGTTGGAATTAAGGTATTTAAGTATGGCCGAACCGTTCTTGTTCAGTGACTTTTCATAGACATTGATGAGTGGAAAGTGATGGGTCTTGGCAAAATTAATATGGTTTTCAGTATAAAATCGGCGTTCATTCGCCCATAAGTTTCTTTGTTCGGGGCTTAGGTCCACTGCACCCATCCCAAAATGCGACTGCGAGGGGGCAATGGTGGCGAGGAAAACTATGACTGAGCTCGGGTGGTAAAAAGCTACTTGAGAAACGATCCTATTCAGAGCTTCAGTCTGGAGCTTCAGTCCCTGATCGAGAGGATATTCCGATAAAGGGTTGTTGCCCATAGATTCGATAATCAGAACGTCGAAATAACGGTCTAAGATAGCCTGATTGGTCCTGCCTAGGTACTCGGTTCCCTGGTTGAGTCGTTCTTCAACGGAGAGAATGCTGGTGGAGCCATAACCATAGTTGAACAAACCAAATACTTTTTCAGGATAGTGCTTAGCAAGAGATTTTCTCAATTGGTCAAAGTTTTCCCCAAGAACATCGGTCATTGAATCGCCAACGAGAATAACGGTGTATGAGGAGGCTGTGGCAATTCGCGGGGGAGAATAGATATCGATGGGAGTTGGTGTCGGATAGGGTGTTGGGGTAGCGGCAAGTGTGGTGGGGCCATTCTGGGTCAGAGTTGGAGAAGTTCTGTACAAAGACAGAAAAACCGTCAGGGCGGCGAAAGCAAAGAAGGCCAGGAAAGTTAACAACCTCATAAAGAAAGTGTAGCAGTCTTTAATTTGTTGTGGTAATAGTTACTGAATATGGATAAGTGGAGCCGCGAGTGTGGTCGATAGGGAACCTAGAAAGTATGTATCTGATTATGGTGAAACGACATTTAAGTTTCTGAGTTATCGCTAAGATACTCGTCTTTAATATCCTGTTTGTAATCTTTCAGCAGTAACCATCTAACTGTAAGATTAGTTGCAGTCCTTTGATGATTAATATATATTGAGTCTATGGCAGAAACAGAAGAAGAAGTCACAACAGTGACACAAACGGCAGCACCAGCACATGTGGTTAGAACTACAAAGAAGGTGTCTCCTCCCACCATCCAACTTGAACACCCACAAGAAAGATATGAGACAAAAAAGGTAATCTTTAGAACCTACCAGGTAATTTGGTTTATTCTGGGGATAATCGAGACTTTGTTAGTATTCAGAATATTTTTGAGAGCTCTGGGAGCCGATCAGACCAGTGGTTTTGTAAGATTCATCTTTGTGTTGAGCGATCCTCTAGCATTGCCATTTTCCGGTATGTTCAGGAGTGTTTCCGAAGGACAGTCGGTGTTTGAGATGTCTACCTTTATCGGAATGTTTGTCTATCTTTTGATAGCATATGGTTTGGTCGAGATCTTCCAATTGTTGAAACCGACTACCCCCGATGAGGTAGATGAGAACGTCTGACGAATTCGGTGAGAGTATATGATCTGTCCAGAAGAGTAATTCTTAGCTTTTAGTTGTCTTTAAGTGGATATTTAATTTGAGGTAGAAATGTGGAAAAAGTCTTGATTAATATGTTAGAAATGTTATAAATTAAGTATGGATTCCGAGGTTAAAATTAGGATTGGAGGCGAAACATTAGACGGCAGTTTAGCGGTGCCTGATGGAGCAGTGGGGTTGGTTATTTTTGCTCATGGCAGTGGCAGTGGTAGGATGAGCCCGAGGAATACTTATATAGTCGAGGAATTGAACAATGCCGGTCTGGCAACTTTATTATTTGATCTAATGACGGAGGAAGAAGACAGGGTGTATGAAAATAGATTCGATATTGAACTATTGACCGATAGGCTGGTAGGAGCGACAAAGTGGTGCATGGACAATGCAATGACCGCAGATTTAAAGATAGGCTATTTTGGATCGAGCACCGGGGCAGCGGCAGCTTTATCAGCTTCGGCGTATTATGGAACAAAAATAAAAGCAGTGGTTAGCAGGGGTGGAAGACCGGACTTAACGGGGGATGAGTTGGATCTGATCGAATCTCCTACGTTGTTGATCGTGGGAGGAGAAGATAAGGAAATAATTGTCTTGAACCGTCAGGCCTACAGTCATATGGGTAGCGAGAAGAAAATGGAAATAATTCCCGGTGCGACCCACCTGTTTGAAGAAGAAGGAGCGCTGGAGAGGGTCGCTGATTTGGCGATAAATTGGTTTATTGGGCATTTTGCTTTGGAGGAGAAGACGTTAACGAGTCAGATAAAGCAGCAGGTGGCCACCGTAGGCAAAGAAAATTGACCCGATTAGGTTAGCTATGGTGGCGGTCCAAAGATATCGAAAAAAGTTCACATGATAGACTCCACCAGCCAAGGATACTAGTTTACCGCCGAAAGAGGGAATAAAGCGGCCTCCAATAAGGAACCAGGGAGAGTCGGCGGGAAATTTATCCAAACCAAAAGGGAGTTTTCGTTTCTGTTTTTCAAAATCGGAAAAAGTACCTATCGCGCGGCCAATCCAATATTCAATGATGGATGCCAGGTTGTTTCCCGCCCAAGATACTATGATACCCATGAAGGGGCCAAAAATGGCACCGTTGAGGATGACGATCGGGTCTGTTGGGATCGGAGTAGCTGAAAGGATACCCATAAGGAGGATGGAAAACAAAGGTCCGGCGATTCCAGTAGTCGGAATATATCTTTCAATGTTCCTGATATCTTTGGCAAAAAGAATGATTATCAGTATGGGCAGGAAAATGGTGAGAGTAGCTAATAAAAGATTCCTGAGTTTCCTGAAAGACATGGCTTTTTTCATTATACGAGATGGAGGCATTAAAAATATGATTTAATGAATATAGTTAGTAATCAATAAATAAAGTGAGAAGACCTGCCAAGAAGAAGATTAACAGAGGAATATTGGGTGCCATTGGTGCCGCAACCATAGGAATTGTCGCCGGAGCCGCTGCCGTGTTTTTGTCAAAAAGTGAGAATAGAGAAAAGGTAAAGAAGGTTGTGGGTAGTGGGGTAAAAAGAGGCAAAGTTGAGGTAGCCAAAGCAACAAGATCCGTAAAGAAACTTAGCTCCAAGGGTAAAAAAGTACTCAAGAAACTAAGATAGAAATTAGAAATGGGGCTTAAATGAGCCCCATTTTTTTACCAACTTTTGCGAAAGCAGCAATACCGAAATCAAGGTCCTCTTTGCTGTGAGCACTTGAGGGCATGACTCTGATACGGGCTTTGCCTTTTGCTACCATGGGAAAAAGAATCGGGGTGGCAAAAACATTTTCTTCAAAAAGCGCTGTGCTTAAGTCACGGGCTTTTTGCTCGTCACCGATCATGACAGGAGTAATTGGCGTCTGACTTTCTCCAGTATTGAAGCCTAGGTTTTGAAACTGTTCTTTTAAATAACGGGCGTTCTCCCATAATTTTTCAACAAGATTTCCAGATTCAATTATCTTGACGGCTTCGATCAGGGCGGCAGTGTCAGGGATTGAGAGACCAGTTGAGAAAGCGAAGGGGCGAGCTTTTTGTCGGTAATACTCTACAAGGTCTTTTTTTCCTGCGATGCAGCCGCCGATGACACCAAGAGCTTTAGAAAGAGTACCTACTTCGACGTCAACTTGCCCATGTAAGTGAAAATGGTCAACTATCCCGCGACCTTTTTCTCCAAGAACTCCTTCACCGTGAGCATCGTCTACCATAGTCAGGGCGCCATATTTTTGAGCTAATTTCACAATTTCGGGAAGTGGGGCGATATCTCCATCCATACTGAACACACCATCGGTAATGATGAGAATGGTCTTGTCAGTACCGTCTGTACGTTTCTCGGTTTCTCTGATGGAGCCAGCCTCTTTAAGTTTTTCCTCTAGCCCTGCCATGTTGTTGTGTGGATAGATGAATTTGGTTTGGACTTGAGATACTTTGACTGCGTCAATGATACTGGCGTGATTGAGCTCGTCGCTGATAACTATATCCTCCTTATCAAGAAGCGTTTGAACAGCAACAATGTTGGCAATGAAACCGCTTTGAACTACAAGGACTGCTTCGGTTTTTTTGAAAGTTGCCAGTGCAGTTTCCAGTTGCTCATGAAGGAGTGAGTTTCCTGAGAGAGCTCGGACAGCACCTGTGCCGACTCCGTATTTCTGAATTGCGTCTATAGCTGCCTGTCTAACCTCGGGGTGGGAGGCGAGGCCAAGATAGTTGTTAGAACAAAGGTTCAGAACCTTTTTACCGTCAACCTCAAACCAAGCATCCTGGGGAGAAGAGACTACCCGATAATGCTTGAGAGCGCCGGTATCTTTGAGAGTTTGAATTTGGTTGGTGAATTTGTCGAGAGGGTTTTGCATGAAATCAGTTTAGCACTAACAGATATCAAGAAGCAGTCCGCGGAGATCATTTTGAATGACAGGAAACAAAGATCCAGATCTTAATTTTTAAGAAGCAGTAGAACGATAATTGCGAGAATGATTCTATAGATCGCGAAGCTAACAAAACCTCTATCGACAACGTATTTTATGAATGCCTTGATGGCCAATAGCGCGGTTAGAAAGGAGACAATGAAACCGACTGCAAGTAGAAGTAAATCAGACTGTGTAAATACCAGTCCCGATTTATATAGATCATAGGCGACGGCACTGGCCATGGTAGGGATAGCGAGGAGAAAGGAAAACTCCACTGCTTCCACCCGATCAAGTCCGACCGATAGACCGCCGATTATCGAGGCTGCGGATCTGGAGACTCCGGGAACAAAAGAGAAAGATTGAAATATACCAATAAGGACAAGTCTTAGGGGAGATAATTTTTCAACAGAATGAGTAGCGGCTTTTTGCTTGAAGGTTTTATCTAAAATAAACAACAGTACACCACCAATCAACAGACTAAGAGAAGTAACGAGGACATTATCCAAGAGAAAAGATTTGATATAGGGGTAGGCAATCGCCCCCAGAATTCCTGTCGGGATGAAGGACAAGGTTATAGGTAGCCAGAGTTTTTTGGATTGAATTATTTTGGGGAAATACAACCAGATGACGGCGAGAATTGCCCCCAATTGAATGAAGATACTGAAGGTTTTTGAAAAATCGGTTGAAGGAATGTTAAAAAGACGCTCTGCCAATATGAGGTGGCCAGTAGAGGATATGGGGAGAAACTCAGTAACACCTTCGATGATACCTAAAAGAATTGCTTGAATAAGAGTCATACCCTTATTATTGTAGTCGATGTTTCTTCAGGCAAGCTTTTATAAAGCCTAAAAATATCGGATGAGGGTTCAAGGGGCGGGAAATGTATTCGGGATGAAATTGGGTGCCGATGAAGAAAGGGTGGTCCTTCAGCTCTATGGCCTCGACCAGTTGCCGATCCGGAGACGTGCCAGAGATGATCAATCCCGCAACCTCCAATTGTTTTCTGTATTCATTGTTAACTTCATAACGATGGCGATGTCTTTCTTGGACAAGATTCCTTGTGAGGTTCCAAGGAGTATTTTTTCCTCGACCGTATTCTTGATAGAGAGACTCGAGCAAGGTGTCCGGTTTAAGAACACATGGCCAAGAGCCAAGCCTGATGGTGCCACCATACTGTTTCTTTTTAAGGTATTCTACTTGGTCGGGCATGATGTGAATAACCTGGTGAGGAGTGTTTGGATCCGCTTCGGCAGAATTTGCCCCGGAGAGCTTGGCTTCGTGACGCGCAAATTCAATGACGGCCATTTGCATACCAAAACAAAGACCTAAATAGGGAATGCTCTTTTTGCGAGAGATCTCGACTGCATTTATTTTTCCCTCTGTTCCCCGACTTCCCCAACCTTGAGGAACGATGATGCCGTCAAAGCGGGTGAGATTGGCCGGACTTGTTTCCAGATCGGAGGAGTTGATCCAGGTGATATTAACCTTGGTTTTGTGGAAACTACCTGCGTGATGGAGTGCTTCGATGACGGAAATATAAGAATCGGATAATTTGTAGTCTCCGGTTTGAAAATATTTCCCTATCATGGCAATTTCCACTGTTTTTGTAGGATGGTCAATGTTGTTGGAAAACTCCTCCCAGGATTTTAGTCCGAGTAGCTTACCTTTTGGTTTTAGACGCAGCTTTTTGATTATCTTTTCAGCAAAGTGTTGTTTGTTCAAATAGAGTGGCACTTGATAGATATTGGGAAGATCCGGAGCGGAGATGATGTCTTCCGATTTAAGGTTGCAAAAGACAGCCAGCTTTTCCCGGCGTTTTTCATCGATGGGGGTTTCCGCTCTGGCAACGATGAAGTCTGCCTGGATACCCATGGCGTTTAGGAAATGAGAGGATTGTTGGGCCGGTTTGCTTTTCAACTCTCCAATGTTCTTAAGATAGGGGAGGTGGGTAACATGAATATGAAGAACTTGATTGGGCTTTCTTAGATGAAGGATGCGACTAGCTTCGAAGAAGATGGCGTTTTGGTATTCTCCTACGGTACCACCCAACTCGACGATGACGATATCTGCATGATTTGTCTGGCCAGCCTTTTTTAAACGGGATATTATTTCATCGGTGACATGAGGAATGGCTTCGACATCTTCACCTCCGTATCCGAATGCCCGCTCCCGATCGATGACGGCTTTATAGACCTGTCCTGTGGTCAGGTAGTTGTCTCTATGGAGAGACTCATGAATAAATCTTTCGTAGTTGCCGAGATCCTGATCAGTTTCAAGACCATCTTGGGTGACAAAAACTTCGCCGTGCTCCTGTGGGCGGATGGTGCCAGCGTCGACATTAAGATACATGTCGATTTTGACATTGGTAACTCGGAAACCTTTTGTTTTGAGAAGGAGGCCAATTGAGGCGGCTGTAATGCCCTTACCTAATCCACTTACTACTCCGCCAGATATAAATATATACCTCACGGAATTTCATTATACAAAGGAAAGGATGGACCTGTCAACAAAAAGGTGAGATGTTTTGATCTAGATTGAGGTTGAGAGGAGACAGAAAGAGTAAGTGGATATAGACATATGAGTATTAAAATCAAGAAGAGGAGATCGGTAGAGAGCGATAAATATCCAGACGTTGTCGAAGTTGGTGGAATGCCCTAAAGTTTCCAGACGGATTTTCCAGGAGGTTCCCGGATCAAGCAGCTGCGACTTGAGATGGGTCAGAGTTGAAGGAGCCATGACTGTCGAGATGACTCCGATTATGTTTTTGGGCAGTTTCACAGGGATGGTTGTCTGGAGAAGGTGAAAATCACCGTTACTGGATGGCAGGACGGAAGAAGTGTGTTGGTAAATTTCCTGTCTTGAGGTAATCCTGATGGTTTCTCCCGAAGATAAGGAAATTTCGTTTGGATCTACTCTGAGGGAGATGAAGGGCTCATCATTGATGCTACACAAGCGATAATCATCATCCTCAATCCCAGGGAAACTACCGTTATCAACCAGTTCCATGAGCTGTGTTTGGTTAAGCCTGTCATTTTCGTTAAGGTGAAAAAAACGACCAATATGGTCTCCGGGATTGAAAATCAAGGTGTTGTGACTGAAATTTTCAAGTTGAGCGGACTTGATAATATTATTACCGGTCCTTAAAGTTTCCCAGTCCGTATTGGAAAGATAGCTGTTCTTAGGAATGTTAAGGAAAACCCCGGATTGAGCGAGACAGCTGCGAGTTGAAAACCAAAGATCATGTAGATCAATGATTCCTGGCTTTAGGGGAGGTAAGTGAAAGGGAGCGATGCTGATGGAAATGATGACTTTTTTACCCGGACCTAGTTTTAGTTTGGAGGCACCCCCCGGGAGGGTTTGGAGCGCAACATCTCCATCCCCATTTGGTTTTGCAGGGATCCAGGTTGGACAAGTGTCCAGAGACTGATAGAGTTTTGACGCCATAAAGTGTCGTAATTATATTATATAAGTCTAGATTTAGGTATGGTGTAACATGAATTATGGAAATAAAACCTTACGGAAGAGGAGAACTTAAGAAACCGCCTTCTTTTTGGAAGATTTTAGGTCCGTCATTTATATTGTTGGGCCTTGGTTTGGGTAGCGGAGAAGTGATCCTGTGGCCGTACCTATCGGCAAATTATGGACTTGGTCTGATGTGGGGGGCAGTAGTGGGAATCACATTTCAGTTTTTTATAAACATGGAGATCGGTAGGTATACATTGGTTACAGGTGAAAGTGTCTTTGTAGGTTGGACAAGATTGATTGGTAAACTGGCACCGATATGGTTCATTTTTTCCACGCTACTTCCTTGGATGTGGCCAGGAATTGTGGCGAGCGCGGCCAGGATTATGGGATCAGGTTTGGGTATTGAGGAGACAACTGGGTTGGCTGTAGGAATGATCTTGTTAAGCGGAATTGCTCTGACGCTGGGACCAGTACTTTACCAGACGCAAGAAACGATGCAGAAATGGTTGATAATTTTGGGAGTACCTTTTGTCTTAGGACTTTCATGGTATCTAGCATCGGGTACCGATTGGAGTCAGTTATTTATGGGAGTGGTGGGGAAAGGAGAAGGGTTCTGGTTCTTGCCGGCGGGTGTACCAATCGCAAGTTTCTTAGCGGCGGTGGCTTTTTCCGGGGCAGGTGGAAACTTAAATTTAGGTACTTCACAAAACGTAAAAGAGAAAGGGTATGCAATGGGAGCAGGAATGGGAAGGATTACCTCTCTGTTAACCGGTAAAAGAGAAGAGGTGGAGTTAACCGGAAAATTTTTTGAGGGAACCGAGGAGAATAAAAAAACCTTCTGGAAATGGTGGAGGTTGGTCAACCTTGAGCATGGGGTTGTTTTTTGGTTGACAGGTTTGGTGACGATGTTATCTCTGGCGCTTTTGGCTTATGCTACGGTTCATAATAAGTTGGCCGGAGTGACAGGGGTGGACTTCGTAATCTCCGAAGGTGGAGTTATCGGAAGCAGATTGGGAGTATTTTGGGGAAGGGCGTTTTTGGTGATTGCGGGACTGATGCTTTTTGCCACACAGTTATCTGTCTTGGCTACGACGGGGAAAATAATGGCGGAGAACTGGGCATTAATAAAGTATTCCCAATTTAAATCCGAGAATTTATCCAAGTATTTTTATCTATTCCTTTGGATCCTGATCGCAATGCAGATAGGAGTGTTGATGTTCGGTTTTAGAGAACCGTTGCAACTGGTGACTCTTTCGGCAGTCCTTAATGCCGGATCAATGTTCATCTTCTCCATAATGATCATGTGGCTAAACAAAAAGAAACTTCCAATAATATTCAGAGCCAATCTTTTGAGGCGGATGATGATGGTCTTGGCAATAGCGTTCTTGGGTGGATTTTCCATTTGGACCATAATTCAGTTTCTAGGGCGGGTGTAGGATGAAATATGACTAAACGAAAAAAACTTGGACTAGCTCTCGGCGGAGGAGGAGCTCGTGGGTTGGCTCATATTGGAGTAATCAAGGTCCTCCTTGAGGAGAAGATCCCGATAGATCTCATTGCCGGTACCAGTATGGGGGCGATGGTCGGAGGATTGTACGCCGCTTTGGGGGACATAGAAAAAGTGGAGAAAATTGCTGTTGATTTTACCGTCAAAGATTGGGTAAGTACTTTCGTTGACCGTGTAGGGGGAATGGGATTGATCAAAGGGGAAAGAGCTGAGAACAAAATCAGGGCAATGGTGGGGGATGTGGCTATTGAGAAACTTAGCATTCCTTTTGGGGCAGTAGCAACAGATATTAACACGGCTGAGAAAGTGGTGATAGACAGAGGTGACTTGGCTAAGGGCATCAGGGCGAGCTGTTCGGTGCCTTTGTTGTTCGAGCCCGTGGTCATGGAAGGCCGAACATTGGTTGATGGGGGGACATCATGTCCTGTGCCGGTAGAAATCGTCAAAGAGATGGGCGCCGACGTGATAGTGGCAGTAAATCTGGACTCGGTGTACTTTTTACCCGAAAATCAGAGAAAGACCAAAATATCGACCCTGGACGTAATGAGGAATACTCTTTTCTTGTTGAAGTATCATTTGGCCGAAAAGGAAATCAGAGAGGCTGATGTGGTGATAAATCCGGCGATCCCTTATGTAGGGGACTTGGATTTTGTGAACAAAAAAAGTTTAATTACAGGAGGAGAGTTTGCCGCAAGAAAAGCGATCGAGTTGATCAGGCCGCTACTAGTCTAGTTGAGAAAGCTTTTTCAGTTTGTCCAGATTAAGTACGGTGAAGCTAACTCTTTTGGTTGAGATAACACCCATTTTCTGAAGTTTGCTCATTTGGACGGAGGTGGTCTCACGAGTGAGACCGATGAGGGTAGCCAGCACACGGTGAGTGGCTGGGAATGGGACAAAAATCGAATGATCCTTCATCTGACCATAATCAAATGCGAGTTGTAGAAGGACTGTAGCGACTTTGTTGGTGGCATTACCGGCAATGATGTTGGTTTGATTGTTGAGAAGTTGAAGAACCGAGTTAAAGAAGAAACTGTTAACCTGCTTGGCGAGTTTGGGATCGTTGTCAACATATTTTTGGTACTCTACGATAGGAGCTGTCCAGATTTCGCAAGGAGTAATGGCTTCAATGTAGAAGTTTGAAGGATGATTGGTGGAGCTTTGAACCAGGGAAACCATGAAAAGGGGGCGAAAAATGTTCAAGGTGGTCTCCTGAGAGCCGTTTTTGGTAAAAATACGGACGTATCCTGATTTTGCGTAATAAATATTGGTGAACTTATCACCGGGTTTGTGAATGAGGGCGCCTTTGGGGTATTTTATGGAAGGAAACTTGGCAAAGAACTTCTTAAGTAAAGTAATTGTATTTTTTGTCATAACCGCGCAATTATAACCTAAAATGAAATCTTTATGTATGCAAAATTATACTCCAGGGTTTAGCTAGCAGGAGTTTTGCCGTAGATGATGATCACGGTGCCTGGGTTTTCACTTGTTGATCGGGTGCTTTTCGTATCACCTGTGGGTGGATCTGACCAGTTATATATAATGGCTGCTTCCTCCGTTTTCATATTGACACAGCCGTGGGACATAGGGTGGCCAAAGTTGTCGTGCCAGTAGGTGCCATGAAGAGAAAAGCCGCGGCCAGCAGAAACCTGATCATTAGAAAACCACATAATATAGGGGACATTGGGTAAGTAGTAGTATGTGCGAAGAGCGCGTGACCCACCACTCATTTTTTGATAGCGTGATTTGCCCCAAATTCGGAATGTCCCTGTTGGTGTACGTCCCCATTTGCCTGTAGAGACTAGAAAATTGTGAATGAGGGTGTCGCCTTGATAGGCATAGACTCTCTGGTTGGTGAGGTCGACATAAATGCGTTTTTCTTCAGACGCTTCACCGAGAACACGGTTGACCGGAGTTTCAAAAGCTACTTGGGCAGGTAGAGGGACAGGAGAATTATTGAAAATAGCTGATTGAGCCGTGAAATCAAAGTTTTCTTCGGGCAGGGCATAGGTGATAGTCTTATTGGTTTCGTCAATGATGAAAATCGAGAATAAGAGTACGAATATTGAGAGTAAGGTGAGCTTCATGTAATAATATTAACAAATTTTTATGTGCTTGTGATAATCAGGTAGCGAGGTTGATCAAAATCATCTTTTTCAATGGAGGCGCTGAATCCCGTTGGAATGTCGAAATCAGATAGCTTGTGTTCATTGTCTATTTCAAAGACGAGCAAGGGGTTTGGTTTTAAGAGAGAGGAGGCTTTATTAAGAAGTCGGTTAATTAGGAGAGTACCGTCCGGTCCGCCGTCAAGAGCGGATACTGGCTCGTGATCTTTGACCGAAGGATCGAGGGTGCTGATGCGATCCGTAGGAATGTATGGGAGATTAGAAATCAAATAATCGATTTTTTTGTCTCGGGGGAATGCATCCAGAAGATCCGACTTTAGGAAGGTGATTCGATCCTTCATCCAGGGGATTAATGAATCCGAGTTTTTTTGTGCAATATTAAGGGCTGCTTGTGAGATGTCGGAGAGAATCAAATGAAAGTTTTTTATTCCCATCGTATTTAGCTCTCTGGACAGAGAGATCCCCAATGCACCGGAGCCACAGCCAACATCGGTAATAACCAGAGAAGATCTGTTCCGGTCATTCGTAATGAACCTAAGACAGATGTCGATGATTTTTTCTGTCTCAATTCTGGGAATCAAACAGTCAGGAGTGACATAGAAATCGAGACCTCTAAACTGGGCGTGATTGGTAATGTATTCAACTGGGGTAGTGCCTATGGTATCAAGATCAGTTTCCGAGAAGCCGTATTTTCTCAGATGATTGATTTCCCAAGGAAGAAAAACTCTTTTCATTTAACTTATTGTAGAGGGTTACTAGGTGACACTGTTTAGTGACGTGTTGGTTGTTAGGGGGTCGTGAGAGAGGGAAAACCCTTCGATATGAGGCCTATATACTTGACATTTGAGGCTAGGAATGGTATTATAGGGCCTTGTACCTGAACATATTCTATCCATTCTAAGCCTGGTATGGAGGACATGATGAAAAAACTACTGCTAATTGTGGGCCTGCTGGTCATGGCCTTCCTAGCTGCCGCTTGCGGAACTTCAGCTATTCCTGAGGAGACCAAGACAACTTCGAGTCTTGAAGTTATTCAGGTTGTTGATGAGCCTATTATCATGACGGAGATGAGCGGCGGAACAAGTGGCTGCTCCAACGTAGTGCCAGTCGAGATCACAGTGAATGGCTCCTTGTCACAGACAGTAGCTAGAGTCGTCGGATCAGAGCCAAGCTCCATAAGCACATGCTTTGCTATCTTCAACATGACGCATGGTGCCTGGACCCATCTTATTTACATTAAGAATGGGTCTGCCCTGCTGAACCTGCCTGTTGAAGTCCTACATCCTTATGAAGGGGACACCTTCATTGTTGGCGATCCTGCCTTGATGGCAGAGAAGCTGGCACAGGAAGCGCTTATCGATTCAGATACGGTTACAGTCGATGGAGGCCTGATCCAGGTCACTAAAGGCGGTGAGATGACGGATTTGATCGATTGGGCTGAGGTGTCTGGGGGACGGTTTGTGAACTCAGTCAGGTTCGAATCAAGTCGGATGAACCTGGGAGACAACCAGAGAACCTGGACCGGTTATTGTAATGGTCAGGTTTTCACCGATATGGCAGAGGCTGTCTCATGTGGTTTGCAGGGCAATGAGGGGTGGTAGAAATATAAATTTACGTTCAACCGGAGAGTTAAATCTCCGGTTTTTTATGGCGTAGAGAATGTATATTCGTCGGTCGTAAGCGTTTTATCGTTAACAATAATTTCGATAACGTATTTGTAGGAGGTAGAAGGTAAAAGATTAGGGACTGATAGAAGATGACTCGTATCTTCCTTCGTCGAGACTTCATAAATGCTGGTCGATCCTTGGGTAAAACGAATATTGGTTTTGGATGGTTGTCTGGTGCTGAAACTTATGAGAACTTCGGTGGAGGTGATAGGGGTGATTAGAGGTGAGGTGAGGATTTCGGAGGCAGTCACCCTAGTTTCTTGACTGGTTCTCATGGATTTAAGGACGTTGGGAATAACAGTGATGGCGGTGAAGATAATGACTACCGGTATGAGAACTGCAAAAGCAGACTTAACAGGAATACCCCAAAGTTTGTGATAATTTATTTTGGCATCTTGAGCTTTTTTGAATTGAATGAGTTGGTCTTTAGGATAAAAATCTCCGTGATTATTAGGACAGGAAAAGACTGTGACCGTCTGGGGTACAGAGTCATCTTTAATAGAGGACATTGTCTGCTGGCAATGGGTGCAAATAGGTGAATGAGTGGGAACGCTAGTGGCTTTGGGAATTATTGAGTCAATGTTCTTGGCGGTGTTGGAGGAAATGAAATTTCCCAATACCGGTGCCAGGAGATGACCGCCGCAGTTAAGGCATTCATTGACTGAGGCTGGTTGGCCGTCGATGGTCTCAATCTCAATAGTGTGCATTTCAGCACCACAGTGTGGGCAAGTCATTAATTCATTCTAGCAAAACGGCGCTATCTTTCGCGCTAATCGCTCAAGGATGTTATTTGTTAAACTGAATTGATGAAGATAAAATTTTTAGGGGCAGCGGGCATGGTAACAGGTTCTTGTTTCAGACTTAGTGATGGGAAAAGTAATTTGCTGGTGGACTTTGGGATGTTTCAGGGAAAGCCGGATAATGAAGGGTTAAACTTTCAGGACGCGGAAATGGATATCAGTCAATTGACCGGAGTGGTTATCACGCATGCACATCTCGATCACTGTGGCAGGTTGCCACTACTTTCAAAGGGAGGATTTTCGGGGCCGATATTTATGACTGAGCCAACGAAAGCCTTGGTCGAGGTAGTGCTTTATGATTCGGCTAAGATTTCGAAAGAAGAATCAAAATCCGTTATTTATGATGAAGCTGATGTTGAGAAGGTGATGAAACAAATCCATACAGTTAAATATGGCGATGAGTGGGATGTGGGTGGTTTCAGGGTAAAGATGTTGGATTCAGGTCATATTTTAGGATCGGCCACACCGCTGATAACCGAAAAAGTAAGCGGAAAGAAAGTAGTTTTCAGTGGAGATTTAGGGAATACTCCGGAACCCTTAATTGCCCCAACGGAATGGGCCGGGGAAGCTGATGTGGCGATAATGGAATCGACTTATGGAGACAGAGTACATGAGGCACGAGATGAGGTAGAGGAGCTGGTAAAGATTATTAAAAAGGCGGAAGAGACAGGAGGGACGGTGATGATCCCATCATTCTCGTTGCAGAGGGCTCAGGAGATACTCTATGTATTTGACCAGATGAAGAAAAAAGGACAGATGAAAGAGGCAACTCCGGTATTTTTGGATAGTCCGATGGCGATTAAAGCAACTGCAATTTTTAAGGAGTATCCGCAACTTTATAGCAAAGCCTTGAAAGAACAGGTGAAGACGGACGATCCGTTTGATTTTCCATCGTTAGTGCTCTGTGACGTTATTGAAAAAAGTAAACAGATTAAGCATACCGAAGGGGCCAAGGTAATAGTGGCCGGAAGCGGGATGATGAGTGGAGGAAGGATAATCCATCATGCGATTAACTTTCTTGGAGATCCAAAAACCCAGCTGGTATTTGTCGGGTATCAAGCCGAGGGGACTCTGGGGAGGGAAATCAAGGATGGTGCCTCATCGGTCAATATTTGGGGTAATGAGATACCTGTAGCGGCCGAGATAATCAATATAGAATCAATGAGCGCACATGCTGACCAGGGTCAATTGATCAATTGGGCAAAAAATATTTGGGGACTTAAACAGATATTTTTAGTTCATGGAGAAGAAATACCGAGGCTGGTGTTAAAAGAAAAAATCAAACAAGAGATCGATAGTGTTAAAGTAGAGTTACCATCATTAAACAGTGAACTCGAATTATTAAAATGAGATTTAAAATAATGTTTCCGGTATTAGCGGGTCTTGTGGCGGTTTTCTTGATGTATCAGAGTGTAAGTGCCGCATTTTTAATCCTGACCCGAATCGGAACGCTTTCTACTTCGGGCCAAGTTTACACTTCATGGACATATACAGGAGCAACAGCGCCTGACTTTGCAGGTACGGCTACCCCGGGAGCAATGGTGGCAATTACTGTGAATGCAATAACTACAACCACCAGCGCAGATGTTGCAGGTTCTTGGCAAAGCGCACCGAATAATATTGTGACGGGGACAAATAGCGTTTCAATAGCATCGGGTAATGAGGTCGTAGCTTTTAGCTTGGTATTTTCTCCAGCAGCGACACCGACTGTAACACCAACCGCTACTCCGAGCGCTTTGCCTGAGGCGGGGATAATGATTTGGCCATTGGGATTGATCGCCGTAGGTTTAATGGTTTTCTTTGCAGGAAGAAACGCCAAAGACAGACTTGATGAACATTATTGGGGATAGGGTAAAATAAATTTCTTATGCTAGTGAACGGAAACAGAATTGAGGTAATTTTTGACATCGAGACAAAAAAATTCTTTGATGATATCAACGCAAGAGACCCAGCAGCGTTGGGAATTTCTATTGTGTCCGCTTATAGGAGAGAGATCGATGGTAATTTGTCGGAAGTTAAGGGAGAGATGAAGAGTTTTTGGGAAAGTGATTTTGAATCGATGTGGAATTGGTTTGAGGAGGCTGACCGAATTATCGGTTTTAACTCTTTGGGTTTTGATAATCCAGCCATGAACGGGATATATAAAGGGGATTTTACGAAGTTAAAACACTTCGACATTTTGAAAGAAGTAAAGGACGTATTTGGTCACAGGATAAAACTTGATAACATTGCAAAGGAAATTTTGGGTACCGGAAAGATCGCCGGAGGTGCCGATGCGGTGATGTGGTGGGCAAAGGGTGATCCGGAAAGCTTGGCAAACCTGAAGAAATATTGTGAGATGGATGTTGAGGTGACGAAGGGAGTTTATGACTTTGGAATGAAGAATAAGAAGCTTAAGTTTAAGGACCACTGGAATGAACTAAGGGAGATCGAGGTGGATTTTTCTTATCCATACGAAGAACCACCAAAGCCTGTGGATGAGCAAATGGGGCTTTTTTGACATAAAAAACCCGCCCTGTGAGGGGCGGGGAGGGGATTCGGAACCTAGAGATTGCCTAACGATCCGAGGATACTCGAACTATCCTGGTCCAGTCTGGACCAGATCCCTGAGCGGAATGCAGTCTTGAAATCTTTTGGTATTGGTGCTTGGAAATGCACCTTTTCACCCGGAAGATCTAGGCTGAGTTGATGGGCGTGTAGAAGCTGACCTTGGCGAGCACGAGTTGGCTCACCTCCGTAGACAAGATCACCAAGGATCGGATGTCCCAGAAACGCCAAATGCTGGCGAATCTGGTGCTTACGTCCATTTTGGGTGAGCTCGCATTGGATAAGCGAAAGCCCTTGGGATCTGTCCAATACTCGGAAGGTGGTGATCGCAGATTTGAGGCCCTTATCAGTCTCAACCTCCCGATTACAGGTAATCTCGTTCCAGGTTGGGTTTAGAATGATGGCAAGATACGATTTGTAGCTAATGTTGTGCCAATTGCGCATGATATAGGCACGCAGCGAATCGGTTGCAAAAACAATCAG
>CAZYOB010000008.1:0-38644 GCA_964648275.1 uncultured Pseudomonadales bacterium | reverse complement strand
AGTTGAATTTTGGATCTCAGGATACAACGACTACGATCGCTGCGATCCCTACTTCTTGAAATCCAAAGTTACAATAACATAAGTGCTCGACAGCACCCCGAAAGGGGTGCTTTTTATTTAAAATTTCTTCTCTTCGACTTAACTTTATGATTATCCAAAATATTCTTATACAAAGCAAACAGTTTCCTTACCATAATATCCGACCTGAAGTTCTGGGAATCTTTAATGCACTGCCTCGCCATTTTTAGCCTCAAGTCATTGTCGCTTAGAATGAGTTTAATCTTCCTTTTTGCCTCATCCTGATTCTCCACTATAAAACCGTTTTCTCCATCCCTGATCACTTCAGGGACAACCCCTACCGAATATGCTATCGGGATCATCCCTTGCGACATCCCCTCGATAAGGCTTAGGGAAAATCCTTCATATCTTGATGTCAGCAGCAGAATACTACCTCCATTCGCTCTTAGTAAAGACCTTATCTGCTCCTTCGGATAATTGGCCGCCAGCTTCAAATTTTTGATACTTTTCATCAACCAACCCGTCAATTTCTTACTTCTGGTCATCACCACAGCCAACTTTTGTAACTCCGGAAAACTTTTATAAATATCCACCAACCTGTCCAACCCCTTTAGTTTAAGGGTAAAGGCGTCTTCTCCCATCCGTCCCAAAAAAACCAACTTTGGCTCATCGGTCATTTCTACTTCATCCTCAAACCAATAGTCTTCAATTGCATTGTGGATAACTACGACTTTCTCCGGATCAACACCGCGCAGAACTAATTCATTTTTCACTTTTTCTGAAGTCGCTACAACAGTATTGACTCTTTTTGCCACATAAATCTCAATTTCTGCGATATCCCTAATTGGTCTCCTGGTTTTTAGATTGAGCTCTCGAAGAACACCATTCTTCTTAAGGTCGATCCAAATTTTTCTTAGTTTTGGCCCGAGATCTTTCGCTAAAGGAGTCGACTCCAAAAATCCAAACGATGTTGAGCCAAAATGACTGACGACGGGGGTTTTAAACAATAGAAACGCCAAGGGAGTGTAGGTCGTTCCCTGGATGATGTCATAACTCAAGATCCTTCTTCTATGCTCGAGGAGGGTGTAAAAAAACAGAATATTACTCAATCCCTTAAGCAACAGTGGGGGATCATTTAGTGACAGTCTGGGAAAGAAGCCCTTTACGGATACGCCAACACCTCTCAATTTACTTATGATAAGACTATTGATCTGGCCGGCACCTGTATTTTGTTTGGTTTCTTTGTGAATATATGCGATTTTCATGTTATAAGATTGAAGACAAACGGTCGTATCTATCTAAATCTTATATGAAATCACGCCCAATTGTCAATATATGCATTATACTATAATATTGATTAAATTGTATTTATAGGTTATTAGTATTTTGAAGGTATTTTACCCACCAAAGCGCTAAACACGCTGAATTGAGCAGAGTTATGACATTCTGCAACATTAGTTCGTAACTCGAAATACTTAATATGGGTATTTGTTAAGGACTTTAGTTTTTTCTTTGGTGGTAACCATGTAGTACTACTGAGGGAGTTACCCACAAACTATCACACCTGGAGTTCGGAATTTTCGTTACTCAAATACTATCTGGAGGTTGGCCTGGATGGGACGCCGAAAAACTATGCCAAGGGAAGCCAAAGCTGCACTAGCGAAACTTAGGCTGATTTGGTAGTTTTCTTCACGGACTTTTTGGGGGCTTTCTTAGCGGCTTTCTTCTCAATGCTGGCCTGGATTACCTCAAGAACCTTGTTGGTTTCTACTTTAATGGCCTCATCAGAATCCACAACTTTCGCTTTAGGTTCCTCCGGAGGAGTAAGTAACTTGATGAGCTTATCCAATTTGGCATTAATCACCTCAAGATCCACGCTATTGTCTCTTGAAGGTCTGGGGAATGAACTGGAGCTTGATCTTGAACCACCCTCTTTTTTATTAGCAAAGCAGTTACTACAAAGGACAGGGTTGCCATTTCTGGGCTGGAATGGGACCTTACAGTTCTCACCACATTCGTCACAAACAGCACTGAACATTTGCTTGTCGGCAAAATATGTGTCTACATTATCTCTTCTTTCGAACCTGCTCGACGGTCTTGAAGGTCTGGAATCTCTAAAGTCACCGGAGCTTCTGGACTCTCCACCGTTAGTCTCAAAACACTTACTGCAGAAAACTTCCTTTCTGCCATTTGGCCTGAAAGGCACCTGACAGTCGGCACCACATTTGGCACATACAGCGTCAAACATTGCCGGTCTCTCAGAACCTCTACTATTAAAACTTGCCCTAAAATTTTGGCCACGATTTCCTCCATAGCCGCCTCGGTTAGAAAATGTCATATCCTATATTATACCACGTCGTGTTGGATTTAAATGCAATACCATGATTTAATCATCTGGTCTGTAAGTTTATCCATTATTGAATGGTAGCAAATGACCACATTTTGTAAGGTCAGCTGGCATTTTTTGTGCCTATTCGGTCCCGAAAGTGAATGCGAACATCCTTAACCCCTTGTCGGCCGTCAATCTTAAAACATGCCTATCGAAAGTGGCTCCCAAATCAACGATATCGTATTTGTCAGATGCATCGATCGAGATAGACCCTGTCTCGACTCCATCGACATTCACCTTAAGACCCAAAGGTTGGCTAACCCCCACTGCTTTTGACATCACCAAATACACCTTGTTAGCCCTAAAGCTAAGCTCCACAAACGCCCCATTCTCTGCCGATTCGATATATTCGTCCTTAGACTCCCAGGCTCCACCCAAGGCGATCTTATCCTGATCTGGCGAGGAAACAAAATTGTAGGAAAAAACAGCGTTTTCCCTTAACCTCTGCTCATAATCCCTGGCTCTGATATACCCCAGATAGATCTCAGGTGTTTGACCAATTCTTATTGGAACTTCTGGTTCCTCCATTACCACGGCATTGGTTCCCAGTGCTTTTACGATCTCCCTTTCTGTCTCGGCATATTTACCCTCACCAAAATGCGTATAGATGATCTTTCCCTCCTTGTTTATCAAGTAATGCGCCGGCCAGTAATGATTATTGTAGGCATTCCAGATATCAAACCCATTATCCTGTACAACAGGGTAGGGAACACCCAGGTCAATCATAGCTCTCCGAACATTATCACCATCCTTCTCAAATTCGAACTCCGGAGAATGAACTCCAACCAAAACAAAACCCTGTTCTTTGTACTTTTCATACCAAGATCGCAAATAGGGAATCGTCCTAATGCAATTAATACATGAATACGTCCAAAAATCGACCATAACCACCTTTCCCCTGAGGTTAGTCGATAACGATAACGGCTCTGAGTTTATCCAGGGACCTCCTCCAATAAAGTCTGGCGCTTTAGCCATCATATCCGCCTGAAATTCAAAACTAGGACGTCCAAACTCAACATCTACGGTCACATCTCTCAGCCTTCCCAAATTTTCTTCAACTAAAGGACTGATTTCAAAACTGGTCAGTCCCGCACCCCATCCAGGGAATACTTTTAAGGCCCAAATCTGCAATGATCTGTCAAAGCTCAACAGAATAGCAAGACCGGCTATCACCACTATCACCCCAAAGCCCCTTTCGATCCTCTCTAAATTATTCTTTAACCAGGCTTGTCTATCCAACAACTGTCTTCCGCCGTACATGATCGCAAACATTGGAATAGCAGTTCCAATGGAATAGGCGAGCATTACCAGAAACGAGCCAATACCGACTTGACCGACAAGAGACAGTGACAAAACCGTCGCCAATATTGGACCAACACAAGGTGTCCATACCAATCCCAAACTGGTTCCCAACAGCAACCCTGGTTTAAACCCCTCCTCTATCGGAGATTGTCCTACATTTCCCGATACTCGCATCAATCTTTCAAAGAGCATCTTCATCGAAGGAATTACCATCGTCAACCCAAACATGATCATTACTAATGCAGCAACCCATCGTAACCACTCTGCGGGAACACCCAAAGCTCTTGTAATAAGGGTCAGCGTTAAAGTGAAAAAGGTAAAACTACCGATAAAACCTACTATCACCCCCAAAGGCTTCTTCTTTCCTCCGCTGACACTTCCGGCCAGTACTATCGGTAGCACGGACAGAATGCAAGGAGATAGTATTGTCACTACACCCGCTACATAAGCCAAAGCGATAAGCAATATCATCTGTAATTTAGATTACCATACACACGATTCCTTCTACCAACAACCCCTCATTTCTTCAGGCAAGGTCATCGCCAAATTATGCATCAACAGATTTAGTTCGGGACCTTCCTTTACGCTCTCCTGAGCAAACACCTCGCCAATCGAGAGTCTGACCGTCTTTCCGATATTAAATTTACTTCTCTGATATTCTCCTTCGTAAAAAATACCCACCGGAATAAAAAGAACCGGGGCTACCAGTCTTCCTGATGCCACCATCCCTTTCTCTGCTTCACCCAAAACCCCATCCTCGCTCCTATGTCCTTCGGGACTAATGATCACTCCGACAGATCTTCCTTCACCATGCAGATCTTTTAGTCGCCTCATCCAATTTTTGTATGTTCTTTGTGCTTGCTCGATAGTATATCCATACTCGGGATTATCGACCTGATACGTCTGGATCACCCTGATGATCTCTATCCCGCATCTTTGAGCCTCATTGGTCATCTTCATAAAAAATTTACTGAATTTGTTGCCAGGTTCAGTGTGCGAATATGAAGCCGGAGCAATTAAATATCTTGAATGGCTCTTGTCAATCTTCTCCAGCAGATGAGCGGCCAAAAGGGGATCATTATAAGAAATATGATTAAAGTAGATAATAAAACTATAATCCGTTCTTTCCTTTAAAAAAGCACTGATCGTTTCGATTCTCTCCGCATCTTTCTCACTAAATCTGATTCTGTATGCAAGTTCCGGAAGTATACCCAACTCCAAGCTTCTTCTAATGTGTTCCATATCCATCAGAAGCTATTCTACCTCAATCGATTTGCCTAGCAATGTTCAGGGCTCCTAGCAACGGGGTTACCAAAATTGACTGTTGGTCATAAAAAGTTGCTTTCAGTTTATTCTTGAAACTTTTTAAAAAGTATTCATCTCTGAATAAGCTCCCCGCCAGATAAACCGGGAGGTGGTGTATGGGAGAGAGTCTTCTGTTCACTGAGGTGATCATCTGAACCAACTCAGCCACTTCCACCTGCACTCCCTCATCTGCCATTCTCTCACCTCTTTCGGCAGCCATCAGGAAAGGAATCGCCGCCCTTGATACCTCCATCTTCATATTTTCTGACTCTACCAGCCAATTCTTAAGGCCCACCACATCCCGTTTTTTATAAAGACCCAGTACATCCTTCAATAGTTTTGTCGTCACTGCTCTGCCATCGCTCATTTTTGTTACTAGATGCAAACACCTCCAGCCTAATGCGAATCCGCTACCCTCATCCGACATTAAATGCGACATTCCTCCAGACTTAACTTGCTTTCCACTTCTGTTTCTGCCCACACAATTAGACCCCGTACCGGCAATCAGTG
Source organism: uncultured Pseudomonadales bacterium (assembly GCA_964648275.1). Taxonomy (GTDB): domain Bacteria; phylum Patescibacteriota; class Microgenomatia; order UBA1400; family MFAQ01; genus CAIQPO01. The sequence goes on along the minus strand of CAZYOB010000008.1, from coordinate 33,120 downwards.
CTATACCAACTCCCTCGGGGGATCCTGACCACAAAACCAAATCGACATCTGAAACCATCTTTAACGATGAGTATTTAACCCCGCTTGCTGTCAAAATCCTTCTCATCCACTCCTCGGCTTCTTTGACCTCATCTTCATTATCCAACCCCGCCATTCCTACTACCCATGCCGCGTCTTGGAATTTAGATAACACCCTGACAATAGGAATCATCAAATCCGTTGCCACTGATTTACTTGTTACATCTAAGTTAATTCCGGGAATATCGTCTTTCTGCAAAACGATTACTTCACCCTTCCACACAGCCACTCTAGTGTGAGTCGCTCCGCAATCAAAACCAATTACGACGTTGTTCATTTTATTGTCAGCTGCTGCATTCTCTCAATGTAAAGAAGAACTGTCTCCACAAAAACGGAGTGGCTCCATGCAAGGGGCATCGCCGAAAGCGGAGCTCCTGTATCCGGATGGAATTGCTCTGCCATCACCGGCAGATCTCCCATTCTGTCGATCACCCAATTCAATTCTTCACCCAGAGCTTTCAACTCGTCGACCGTCTCACTAAACTTCATTTTCCGCTGGACCTCCCACATTGTCGTCACGATCCATGGATTAGACTTGGATGTTTTTTCGTCTTTGTAGTAAAGATCGTTTTCATAGCGAATAAATCCTCCAATTCCACCCTTTAAATGCAGTTTTTCCTCCACCGCCTTCTGAGTTCCGACAAACATTGGATCTTTTCTGTCCATAACCTCGTAATACCATAATCCAAAGAGTGAGCTGGCGTCTACTACTCTCAACTTCTTCACCGAAATACCCTCGACCTGCAACCCTCGGACAAAACTATTCATCTCCGTGTCAAACAAATATGACCGCATCGATTTGACCAACTCAGACACTGCCAGAGAATATGAGTGCGCGTGATTATATTTTCCCAGTATCGTTGCAAATCTTGAAGCGGCCTGCAAACCCCCACAAACCGAGGCGCAGGTATATGTGGAAACACCTGAGATCTCTTCCCACAGATCGTATGATTGGATGGGCAATCCGGTGTATTTATCTCTAAACTCCAACATAAACTCGGTTGCTTTTTCTATAAATGGCTTGTAGATCGACTCAATGAATTCAATATCGTTACTGTACTTGTAGTGCTGCCACAATCCCCATATGACAGTAGCAGTCTCGTCCTCCTGGATAGGTAACTGCAATATTTTATTTCTGAGCCAGTCTTTTTGAATGGTAGTCGATTGCCAAGTGGACCCCAAACTATAATCGGGTTGGAATCTGTGGTGCAGATATCCGTCGTCATGGAGTACCTTGCCACAAAAATCATAAAACCGTTTCGTCACCGAAGAATAGCCGGCTTTGTCCAGAGCGATCGCCACAAAAGCTGCGTCTCTTGGCCACACATAAGTATATGAATCTTTCCCATAAAGCATCATGTCTGAATCCAGGGAAGCTACAATTCCGCCCTTTTCGTCCAAGTGAGCCCTAAGAACAAACAATGAATTGTAATAAGTCTGCACCACTTTATCCGGAAGTCCAAAAAAGTCCAAAGGTTTTGCCTCTGCCCATGCTTGCCAGAAAGATGTTGTCGAATGCATTACTCCATGGGCTGTCTTTTGCAAAACGATATCGTTATATTTATACGCCTCATCCATTGTGTGAGCCGCACATAACCAGCAAAACACCTCAGCGGTATTTAGTCCCTCACAATCTACCTCGAAAGCAACTACCGAATCTACCGGACCGTGTTCAACAGCGTTTTTTGTCAACACTCCATCCTCTGCATCTCTGAACGAACCCTCTTTCCCTTCAAAACCGAACATTCCCACCGTATAGTCACTAATTCCACCGTTCTGCGAAGATCCGTTAACCAGGAAAACTCTTCTTCCTTTGTAATGGATGATGGCGTTTTTTGTTGGATCATAAAAACCCGTATTCCTGAATCTGGTCTCGGCAATTATGAATTCTTGACCAAAAAATACCCTGATCTTCTTCACTCGCTTTTCAGGATTGTAAAAAGTTACACTTCTAACCATCACCGGGATTTCGTTGTAAACCACAGCCCTGACGACCACCCTCAAACCAAGTGACTTATGATCATAGCTTATCTGACCGAGCATAGATCTGTTTTCATAAGATGATTTAACATTCCAATCGTTTCCATCCAACCAGGAAAAGTTTCCGTCCCACCACAACCCAATCCGGTGTCTGGTTCCGTTTAAGTGATTCTCCAAACCCACATGAGGGTAATAAAGGTCACGTAAAACTCCTTGCTCGTCGAAGCAAACCGTTAGCTGTCCATTGCCAAGTACTAGTGCTCTTGCCATTATTCTTCTGCCCTCAGCCTCAAATCGGCCAAGGCGTTATTGTAATTAGAGTATGCCATGAATGGGCTACCATAAGGTGAAAAATACGCATGTACGTCACCGTCATTAGACCATTTTGTGCACATGTAATAAAAATGATCACTCGTCTGCATCTTTCTCCAGTCTTCGATCAACGACTCATCACCTTTACTGAATATCTTTTTTTCAAGTGCATATATTTTGTTCAATACATCTTCCTGAAGTGAATTTCCTCTCCAAGCGGTAATATCACGATCCACATCTGCCCAGGAAACTGGTTCTTCACTGGCGAACACGTGTTCGGGTGTTCTGGATCTGATCGAGTCGGAAAGTGAAATAAAACTATTTCCTGTCTCGATAAACTTATGGACAAAATGTCTGAAAAATTCAAATATGCCTGTATCTGCCCATTGATGCTCTCCGAATGTCTCAAAGTCCATAAATAAGTTGACCACATCCCCATGACCGTATGAGTTGGAGATCCAGTGAGAATATGTATCGGCTGTCAGAGGCATATTGCTCCTGTGTGATTCAGAAAATCTAAAAGCAATATCGTCGGACAATTTAAAGTGCTTAAGCAATAAAGGCAACCCATCGGGTGATTTGTAAAGTCTGGTAGGGGACTTACCCCGAAGGATCTTATCTGCACCCTCAGCCAACATACCGATATAGCCCATCTCTTTAACTAATTCGGCTATATGATCCGTATAAATTAGCTCAGTATTTCTAAAAACATTTGGCGTTATCCCGAATTCATCCTCGACCAATCTTCTGTGTTTACTTACCTGAAAAAGAAACTCGGTCGGGGAATAGAGTGAGGCCAGTGAATGATAATAAGTCTCTGCAACCACCTCGACTCTCCCGGTTGCAATTACTTTTTTCAGCAATTCAAACACTTCAGGAGAATGCTGTTTCAACTGCTCAATCACCACCCCGGTTATCGACAATGCGAAACAAAAATCCTTTTCCCTTTTAAGCAATTCCAATAGTAGACTCAACATTGGTAAGTATGATTTCTCTGTGATTTTCCTGATCACTCTACTGTTGGAAAAATCCAACATTTCGTCTACATCGAAATAATCTGTACCCACTCCAATATCAAATATATTTAAGGGTTTTAACCTGAAAGGTTGATGGATATGGAAATATAAGCTTACATCAGCCATTGTTATTGAGCAGTAATTGTCGATAACTATCCTTAATCTTAGCGGCCGCTTTATCCCAGGTGACAGCTCCGGCTTCCTTCATTACCTTCTCTCCCAAATCTCTTCCGTGGTCACTCTTATTAATTAAAGACAAGACACTTTTTGACATTAATTCGCTGTCCCAAAAATCCAATTTTATTGCACTTGGAAGCACCTCGGCTACACCTGACGTCTTTGATACTATTACTGGTTTCCCCGCAGCTGCGGCCTCAAGTGCAACGATCCCGAAGGGCTCGGATACGGATGGCATCACAAACACGTCCGCTCTCTGATAGAGCCTGTCCTTGGCAGCATCCCTCAAAAATCCTGCAAACAGGACCGAACCTGAAAGAGAGAGATAAGCCGAAGTCATCAGTAAGTGTTGATACATATCACCGTTACCTGCAAAGACAAAGATTGTTTCCGGTCGCTTCTCCAGAACCCTTCTCGCTAAATCGAGAAAATACTCGGGTCCTTTTTGGATAGTCAGTCTCCCGACAAAAATTACTACCGGTGAATTCTTTAAAAACTCAATCGACACACTTCCTGGTTGAGGGCTGTAATCATTTCCGTTATGAACTACTGTGATCTTTTCTTCTGGCACCTTAAATCTATCGACCAAAACCTGTTTGGTGTACTTGCTAACGGTGATTATCAGGTCAGCCTTTTCGAAACCCCGCCTTTCAATTTCTCCCACCATTGAATTGGGAAAACCCGCAGCAGTCCTGTCGTACTCAGTACTGTGCACATGCATCACCAAAGGCTTCCCGGTTTTCTCTTTTAGAGCTACACCTGTTGGAACGGTTAACCAATCATGCACATGGATCAAATCATAACTCTCACTCTTTGCCGCTAACGCTACCTTCTTGGAGAATAATTCCACATCCCTCATCAAATCGCCACAATATTCGTCACCGTCTTTACCTACATATGGTCGAAGGGGGGAGTGAATATAAAGGATCTTATATCTCCCACCACGGGGAGTCGTCCTGAGATCTTCAGGGTTCATCACCTCGTCCGGAGTCGGCAATACCAGCACTACCTCCTCACCTTGATCGACTAAGTTCTCCACGATGCCCTGACATGCAACTCCCAATCCTCCAGAATTGTGAGGAGGATACTCCCAACCTATCATCAATATACGTGTTTTTGCCATGTCAAAAAAAACGACCTACTAAAGTTCAGTATAACCCAAATATCAATATCTTTTAAGAGCCATCTGTCCCTTTTTTTACATCAAATCATACCCAACAATCTCAGCTGTTCCCAAAACAACCACGTGCCTCTTTCGCTAATCTCACTGGACATCATCGATTCGGGAGAATATGAAAAGTCTGCCGTCATTTTTTTGAAATACTCGTCATCCATACACGTTAAAACGCATCTGGCTGCGTTTTTCGGGTCAAGCGGCAACAATACGCCCCTTGGATAATGACTTTCCCCTGTCATCTTCTCTTTGATATCCTCGTCTTCAACCAACAATTTGTGCCTTTTCAGAAAAACGATATTGTCTTTTTCTTGTCTACCTATTGGTTCGGTAAACAACAATACACTACCTCCGATCATTGTAGGAGGAATCAATGCCTTAAATGCCTGCTCACTTGGTTTTGTGACTTCAGCATGGATCAGATTTTCTCGATAGACTTTTTCATAAAGACCCACGGTTTCATTGTCACTTCGTCCGGTAATTAACTGTATCCATCTCAATTTTCCAATCGTTGAAAGAAATCGTTTGGTTTGATCTGATCTTTTGGCTACTATCCAAAAATGAAATTTTTTCGATGAGCGGTCCAGTTCAAGTAAAAATTTTGTTAAGTATTTGAGTCCCACTGCCGCTCCGGAAATTGGCACAATCACATTTATCGGCCTATCAGAACCCTTCTTGAATGCTTCCTCTCTGGTCTCAATACTTCTCTCAATCTTCTTTGCAAAAGAAGGGTTTGTTGGATAAGGAGAAACTTCGGCGTGTATATTGATTCCCTGCTGCTTGGCATATACCTCCAACTCTTCCTTAGTCTGCTGACTCGGAACAAAGGTGATGTCGGCCCCTCGTACGCACCAAATATGCTGCGACGTATCATCAGTCACTTGCACCACCACATCCACCTGCTTTCCTGTTTTTCTTTTTATCTTGTTCTTTATTTCGGCTATCTGGTGTGCCAAACCAAAATGAGTAGCAACTATAGTCACCCCTTCCGCATCGGGCTTCTCTTCGATCATATGCAAAACTCTCTCATATACCTCTTTAGTATTGTGCCTTAAATACCAAACGTAAGCCTTGGTAAAAATGTCCTCTAAAAGACCGTACTGAAAAGCTTCACCTATTTTCTTGGCAATCGGGTTGATGCTTGTCAGCCTGTGGATCTTGGTGACCATCGGATCACTCGTTCCTAACAATTCATAAGAATGGTTCCGTGGTCTTCCTGAAACCAATGCACCGGTTACTCTCAAGTGACCCAAACCGGCAGCGGCATATGTAAAAATCAATAACCTCACCATCTTAAATATATCAGCTTCCGAACCTCCTATGTAGTAAAATATATACGCTCGTTTGAATCTTGGGTCAGTAGCTCAGTCGGTTAGAGCACCTGCCTCTTAAGCAGGGTGTCGCGGGTTCGAGTCCCGCCTGACCCACCAGAATATCTTTGAATTTATATGTTGATTCCGAGGATGTATCGGGGTACACTGAAATTGTGAGAACTTGCTGTAAATGTAAAAAGAAAAAGTATGAGAGTGAATTCAATTTCAAACACAAAGCAACGAATTTACTACAGAAAGCATGTAAGGTCTGCACCAGAAAAGAAGTTCGAGATCACTACCTTAAAAACCATGAATACTATTTACTTAAGGCCAGGCAGAGAAACGCTGCTATAAGAGTCGAGAACAAACACTTTATATGGGGATACCTTTCCACTCACCCGTGCGTAGATTGCGGAGAATCTGACCCAGTAGTATTAGAGTTCGACCACGTGGAAGGGGTAAAAAGAGAATCTATCGCAGTTATTATTCGTACCAATACAATAAATGTAGTTCGAAAGGAAATCCAAAAGTGCGTTATTCGCTGCGCAAACTGTCATAGGAGAAGAACAGCCAAGCAATACAAATGGCATAAATTAGCCTTCGTAGCTCAACTGGATAGAGCGCATCGCTTCGAACGATGAGGTAGGGGGTTCGAGTCCCTCCGGAGGCACACCTAGCTTGACTTCAACTCCAATTTCTGACACGATGGACATGTAATGGTGAAAAAGGCCTTGTTTTTACCTATTGTTTTTCTTGTGCTCACCAAAATTATTCTTGGGCATAATAACGTAGTTCTTGACGGTGCCAATCAGCTAACCGCAGTCCAAAAACCACAGGTTTTAAGTTACAACAGTGAAACCGGATTAGATCAATCAGCTCCATTTGTCTTTGCCGCTCTCCCTTCTTTTGAAAATAACGTTAAGACTTCGGTTAAAGTGGCAGATGCCAGAGCTGAAATTATTCGCCAATATCTTCAAAAATACGACTCTCCTCTTGTTCCTCAGTCGGAATTGATCGTTGAATTATCTGATACTTACAACTTTGATTACCGCTGGCTCGTTGCTATTGCCCAACAAGAGTCATCTCTATGTAAGAAAATCCCGGAAAATTCATATAACTGTTGGGGGTGGGGGATATACCCTGAACCCTCCGACCCCACCATCATGAAAATCACTCGTTTTGACAGTTTCGAAGACGCCCTCAGAAGAATTGCACCTCAGTTCACCAAGATCTTCTTAAAAGGTAACCACACCAAAGATCCTATGGAAGTAATGAGGACATACACGCCCCCCTCGGACGGCTCTTGGGCAGACGGCGTCAACCAATTCTTTGGTAGCCTCGAATAATCCTCCCGAATGGTAAAATAAGCATGTCAGATCAGCCGAGGTGGTGAAATGGTAGACACGATAGGTTTAGGACCTATTGCCCTTAAAAGCGTGGAGGTTCAAGTCCTCTCCTCGGCACAAATTATCGAACTCATCTCAAGCTAACCCCCGACATATCCTCACCTCCTGATAAAATACTCATGGAGTCATTTGACTCCAAATACCATATATAATCCAAGTCCTATGGAAATAAAAGAACTTAAAAAAGAAAAAAATGTCGCCCAAGTGGAGGTAATCGTCACCAAGAAAGAAGTTGACGTCGAAAAGAACCACGCCGTTGAAGAACTTGCACAGCAAATAACTGTCAAGGGTTTCAGACAAGGCAAGGCTCCCAAAAACATCGCCGAAGAACACTTAAACCCCGAAAAAGTCACTGACCACGTCTTAAATCATCTTCTCTCAGACGCTGTTTCAAAAGCCCTGAAAGAGTACAAGTACAACCTACTTGGCCGTCCCGTGCTGGAATCCGTTGACACCAAAGGCAAGGATGAGTGGAAATTCTCTTTGAACTTCCCCCTCTATCCTGAAATCGACCTCGGTGACTACAAAAAAGTGGCCAAGGGAGCCTCCAAAACCACCGTCAAGAAAACTAAGACCGAAAAAACTACTGAAGATTCCGAAAAGGCACCCAACAACGAAGACAGTCTCAATCTTATCTACCAAGCCCTCCTGAAAAACATTCAGGTCGATATTCCTGAGTCTGTAATCGAAGAAGAGGTTAATTACAGCTTGGAGCGTCTTTCAACCCAAGCCCAGTCACTTCACCTTACTCTGGAGAACTACCTCAAAGCCGTCAACCGAACCCTAGACCAAGTAAAAGATGAGTATCGCAAGAGCGCGGTTGATAGCCTAAAGCTGGATCTGATTCTTCTTGATATAGCCAAGAAAGAAGGGGTTCAAGCCTCTCAGGAAGAGGTAGAGAACCTTGCAAAATCGACCAACTTACCTGAGAATCAACATAGTCGCCTTAAAATGCTCATCGCCCGCCGTAAGACGCTTGAATTATTATCGTCTCTCTGATATTATAGGGCTCAATGAACCAAGGGTTTAGCAATACACCATCCGGGGGTTCCCAAAACCCCAAGATACAGAGCTTTCTTGAAGCCCTAAGGAATTCTCAGGGCAAAATTAACCCCGCAGGTTCGGAATCTACCACCAATCCCTTTGCCGAGTTCCAAAACAAAAAAGAGATCGAAAAGAAGCGTATAGAGTCCTTCCATCAAGCCAGATCTCAAGAATGGAACAGAATCTTCTCCTCCAAGCAGAAAGAGACCGAGAAAAAGATCGAACAAATTCGTCAGGAGCTCAAAAAACTTGCTACTAGGGTCAGAGTACTCGACACCAACATCACCAGGGCAATAGAATCTCCGGTCATCGAAGCAGGTGAAGGTCAGATCACTTTCTTGGAACACATCAGGAAGTCCATCCATGAATATTCCCTCAACGTCTCTCAGGCAAACTCATGGCTTGAGATGTACAACAGCCGCTCCAAGAAAAAGAGCTACTACTGGGGCCAGGCTTCAAAGAAAGGTACCTCCTTCACCCAAAACAACGAGCGCACTGCTGCCACTTCCGTCGGCTAAAACATTACTCCTCTGTACAAAAACTCCCGTTCCGATTAAAATATACCCTATCAAACTTGGTCACAGGTTTGACTGTGGGCCCGTGGCGCAGCTGGCTAGCGCGTTGCATTGACATTGCAAAGGCCACTGGTTCGAGTCCAGTCGGGCCCACTATTTAAAATTCGCCTTCACCGGCGAATTTTTTGTATTGACATCTCAACCTCTACTGATAAAATACTCGCACATGCGGATGAGCCGGGGTTGCCAGCCCGCGCGCGAGTTCTGGCAATCGCCGGATTTGGGGTCACACCCCTCATCCGCTCTCGCCCCGTTTCAACAACGGGGCTTTTTTTATATCTACCATTCAATCGGATCTTTCCCATTGAAGATCAAATAAGTATTTGCTTGAGAAAAATGCTTACTGCCAAAGAAACCACTGTGAGCAGATAGGGGAGAGGGGTGAGGTGCCTTTAGGACCAAATGCTTCTTACCATCAATTACGACGCCTTTCTTTTGAGCATAGTTACCCCACAATAGAAATACCAACCCAACTTTCTTGTCGGAAAGTACTTTTATCACTGCATCGGTAAACTGCTCCCAACCCTTGTTTTGGTGTGACCCTGCCTGATGTGCCCTAACAGTCAAAGTAGCGTTTAGAAGTAACACTCCCTGATCAGCCCATCGCTCCAAATTCCCATTCGTACACACCAGTTTGCCCACATCACTCCTGATTTCCTTGTAGATATTAACCAGAGAGGGAGGTACAGCTACCTCGTCAGCTACCGAAAAACACAGTCCGTTCGCCTGACCAGGTCCGTGATAAGGATCCTGTCCCAAAATTACCACCTTAACCTTGTCAAAAGGACATCTGTCAAAAGCCGAAAAAATGAACCTGGGTGGGGGGTAAACGGTGCTCTTTTTGTATTCTTCCCTTACAAACTCTCTTAAACCGGCAAAGTAGGGTTCCTTAAATTCCTCGGCTAAAGCTTTCTTCCAACTGGGTTCAATCCGCACATCCATGCATCAATTGTAATTCATCAGCAGCATCTGAGCCTAAAGTATTGTAAAATACACCGTATAACAAACAAAAAGTTCAAAATTGTCTAAATACTACAGAATAAATCAAAACATCCGTTATCCTGAAGTCCGTGTCCTGGACCAGGAAGGTGGTCAGCTTGGGATTATGCCCACCAAAGAAGCCCTCGAAAAGGCCCTAGCAGCAGAGCTAGATTTAGTAGAGATCACCGATAAAGCCACCCCCCCGATCGTCAAGATCATTGATTTTCAGAAGTTCAGGTACCAGGAGGATAAGAAAGAGCGCTCCGGTAGCGCTAAGGCCAACCAAGAGACAAAGGAACTCCGTTTGAAACCTTTTATGGCTGAAAACGACATCTTGGTCAAGGTTAAGCAGGCCGAAAAATTCCTCAAGGCTGGAGATAGAGTCAAACTCGTGGTAAAATTCCAGGGTCGGGCAATCACCAAGAAAGAATTCGGAGAAAAGGTAATGAACCAGGCTCTCGACAGTCTGGCCGAAATTTCTACGATTGTTGAACAACCCAAATACATGGGCAAGCTACTCATTGCTCAAGTCAAACCTAAAAAATAAAGACTATGGTCAAGACTAAAAATAAGACTAAACAAAAGACGAGAAAAATCGTCATGAAACGATTTAAAATCACTGGCACCGGTAAGGTCCTTCGCCGCTCCCCATACATGCGCCACCTAAGACGCAAGAAGAGCCGCAAGCTTGTCCGCAGATACCGCCACTACGTGGAGGTCACTGGCAGGCTCGCCACCAAGATCAAGTCCATGCTCCACATGTAATTAACCCCAAAATAAAAGAATATGCCAAGAACAAAAACCGGTACAGTCCGTAAAGCTGGACACAAAAAAGTCTTCTCTCTCGCCAAGGGTTTCCGCATGACCCGTAACCGCCTTTTCAAGGTGGCTCATGAAGCTGTTATTCATGCTGGCCAATATGCCTATGTCGGCCGCAAGGAACGCAAGCAACAGATGAGAACTGGTTGGATAGAAAGCATCAATGCCTTCCTATCCGGAATGACCGATGCTCCCAAGTATTCCCGTTTCATCAAGAACATGGCCGACAAAAACGTGAAACTTAACCGCAAGTCACTCGCCGCTCTTGCTGTAAAACTCCCTGAAGCTTTTAAAGCAGTCGTCTCTTTTACTTCCGCTAAATAAGGGGAGAGTTTAATATCGCATTTTAAATGAACTCCCCGAAAGGGGGGTTCTTTGTATAAAATAAACACATGGAAGCTACCAAGGCTCTAGAGAAAGTTAAATCAAGTCTTACCGAAGATCTATCTTCCGTATCGTCTCAACCCAGCCTTGATGAGTTAAAAATTAAATACCTGGGCCGTCAGGGATTGGTCAACTCACTTTTCAAGACCCTCCCCATCAAGACCGACTCGAAGATCGGAAAACAAATAAACGATCTCAAGACTTTTGTTGAGTCAGAAATAAAAGCCAGAGAGTCTTCACTTCTTTCTGTGAGCGAAGACAAGATAGATGTTACCGTTCCAGGACAACTTCCCCCCATAGGCAGTGTTCATCTCATCACTCAAGCAATAGAAGAAATTGAAAACATTTTTAGCCGCTTAGGGTTTGTCCGCCGTCGATATCCGGAGGTAGATACCGACTGGTATTATGCCGAGGGTCTGAACATTCCCAAGGACCACCCGGCTAGAGATGACCAGGAAACTTTCTATGTCTCTGAGGGAGTTGTTTTGACTGCACATACCAGCAATGGCCAACTTCGCGAAATGGAACTTATGGGCAAGCCTCCCATAAAAATGACTAACATAGGCAAGACATACCGACGTCAGACAGATGCTACCCACAATCCGATGTTCCATCAGTTTGAAGGACTGGTCATAGATAAAAATATCAACATTACTCACCTCATCGGGATTACCGAACACTTCGTCAAGGCGTACTTTGGCCTAAATCGCACTGTAAGGCTCAGGCCTCACCACTTCCAATTTACCGAGCCAAGTTTCGAAATCGATATTAGTTGTGGTCTCTGTGAGGGTAGAGGGGAGATCAATGGCTCACGCTGCAAAATCTGTAAATCAGGTTGGTTAGAGTTGGGGGGTGCAGGCATGGTTCATCCCACAGTCCTCAAAAACGGCGGTATTGATCCTCTAGAATATTCCGGTTTTGCCTTTGGTTGGGGTGTTGAGCGCGTTCTCATGATGAAGTCGGGACTAAATCTTCCTGACCTTAGACAACTTTTTAGTGACGATCTCAGATTTCTTAAACAATTCTAAAACTCATGGATATAAAATTAACTAACTCAGCCATCAGACGTTTTCTAAAAACCGAAATCTCTCCGGAAGAATTTGCCGAGAAAATTAGTCTTTGTGGCCCAACTTTTGATCGACTATATAAAAAGGGGGGTGACTATGTCTTCGAAATTGAAGCCATTACCAACCGTGTTGATACCGCCTGTGCATACGGAGTAGCCCGCGAAGGCAACGCCATCCTCAATCAAATGGGTATTCCCACCGAACTGGTCGGCAATCCTTACGAGCAACAAATAAATGCCCATGAAAGCCTCCCTAAGATCTTCAACATTAAAATTAGCGACCCAGGTTTAGCCCCAAGATTCACCGCTGTCTCCCTTAAAAATGTCAAGATCGGCAAATCGGATAAAGATGTTAGCACCTTACTTGAACTTTGTGGTGAACGACCTATCAACAACGCTGTCGATATTACAAACGAGCTCACAATGCTATATGGCTGCCCCCTCCACATCTTCGACCTTGACAAAATCGAGAAAAAACATCTAATTCTTCGTGAAAGTAAGTCAGGAGAAACAATCACACTGCTTGATGGATCCAAAAACAAACTATCCGGAGGAGATATCATCATCGAAGACGGTGGCGGAAAACTTATCGATTTATGTGGGGTTATGGGTGGAAAAAAAGCAGAAGTTGATGAGAATACTAAAAACATCCTTCTCATCGTTCCCATGTATCATCCTCGCAAGATTAGGAAAACCTCACTCTTCCTACAAAAAAGGACTATTGCCTCACAAATATACGAAAAACAACCTGATATTGAACTCTGCTTACCCATTCTTTCAAAAGCTATCGAGCTCTTTGGTCAAAGATGCTCGGCCACACCCTCAAGTAAGATATTTGATTTCTATCCCGACAAACTTAGCACCAAGGTCATCGACCTTGATCTCATCTGGCTTGACGGCTTCGTCGGAGTTCAGATAGAACGAGAGTCGGTCCTTGACATTCTCTCTGATCTTGGATTTTCAGGCACTTTCAAAGGAGAGAACACACTCACCTGTTCCGTACCCAGTTGGCGCCATTATGATTTGAATATCCGCGAGGATCTGGCCGAAGAAGTAGCTCGTGTCTATGGATATTTTAGACTACCTCCAGTCCTACCCAACGTTAATCTGTCAACACAAGAACCCAACAAGCTACTTACCACCGAGCTGAAGATCAAAAAGTATCTGGCTGCTCTTGGCTACTCGGAAGTATTCAATAATTCTCTAATTTCCAAAGACCTAATAGACAAAACGTCACAACTTGAAAAGGACCACTTCAAGCTTACCAATGCTCTTTCCGCAGACTTCGAATACCTCAGAGTCAGCCTTTTACCCTCTCTTCTCCAAAATCTTAAAAACAACATTGGGAAAACTGACCTGCCAATCAGCATCTTTGAACTGTCAAATATATATCTCAAACAAAAGGAGAGCTCTCTCCCGGACGAAAGATCTACCCTTTCTCTCGTCACCACTGATAACTTCCTCAGGGCAAAAGGGTCTATCGAAGCCCTTTTTCACCATCTCAATGCTCCAAATATTAAGATCTCTCCCCTCAGCAAAGAAAATATTTTTCTCCAAAAACAAAGATCTGCCCAAATCGAAATTGGTGACAAAATCGTTGGGGTAATTGGCGAAGTGAATAAATCAATTTCTCACAAACTAGATCTAAAGACCACCCCTGTTATGACCGAACTCGATCTACCTTTGTTACTATCCGCTATTCTTCCAGGATATTCATACCAACCCATTTCTCAATATCCATCCATCATTGAAGAAATCACCATTGAATCAAAAAAATTAGTCGGAGATCTACTTCAATCAATCAAAGAGTCAGACCGGCTGATCACAAATGTCACTTACCTTGGTAGTTTCAAATCTAAGCACTCATTTAGAATATGCTTCACCTCACAGGAAAAAAATCTGGACCAAAAGAGTGTCGAGGTAATCAAAGACAGACTTATTCGGTTGGCGTAACCGTTGGTGTAACTGTTGGCTCTGGAGTGGGGGAGACCCAGTCTTCATTCATCGCAAAATCTATCGTTTTGTCGGTTTCCTTCCCCTCATTATTCTGGACAAAAACTCGTAGCTTGTGGTTTCCGTTAGGAAGCTTAATTCTTCGGACATAAGGTTGTTCGGTAAAAACAGTTTCCAGTGTGCCATCGATATGCAGCTCAACCTTTGAAATCGGTTTAGTGCTGGCTACCTCGATCCTGATCGTTACCTCTTCGCCGTTGATTCTCTCTTTATCCGAAGGACTGACTATCTTAATATCAATATCGGCGGTAGCCCCACAGTATTCCGTTGGCGGTTTATACAGCTGGTCCGTCTGTTTAATGATCCACTCGTTGATTCCTTTTTGCCACAGGTCCTTGTTTGTCAGTGGATCTTTTTCCTTCATCACGACATATTCTTTCTCATCATAGTTTCCCTGGGACTCGGAAACCGCATCTGCCAAGCGGAATGGATCGTTCTTACAAATCTTCAGTTTTGTGTGAATTGGATCCGGACCACTTGGAACTGTACCGTCTATGAACCATTCTTTATATGCTGCAAACCCGTCATGTGCCGGATAACCGGAAATCCTATCCACTTCCACCTGAGATATTCCCTTGGGCACCTCAAAGGGCTTGTCTGGTCTCTCAGACAATACATCGAGCATCTGCCTCCTCCATATTGGCGCAGCACCACTCACACCGGATGCCACATTTTTCATCTTCTCGTTATTGTTGTTTCCTACCCAGACGCCGACTACGGTATCACGGGTCCAACCGATCGTCCAGTTGTCTTTTAAATCATTAGTCGTTCCTGTTTTGACTGCTACAGGTCTTGCACCCATATTAAGATATGAGTTGGCAGAAAAGGTCATCAGTCTGGCGTTGTTATCGGACAAAATCGAGTTAATCAAGAACGCCACTCTCTCATCGATAATTTTCTCTTGCTTGATCTGTTTCTTCTCAAAAACTACTTTTCCGTCTTTGTCCTCGATCTTTAAAATTGCGACCGGTTCCACCTTAAATCCGCCGTTACCAAAAGCACTGTATGCTGTGGCCATTTCCAAAAGCTCGACTTCGGCACCTCCCAGCGCCATTGAAAGTCCAACGCGGGAGAGAGTTTCCTTTGTTGGTTCTAACGTCTTCATCCCCATCTTATATCCCTGTCTCAGAACATCATCTACCCCCACCAACGCCAACAACTTAACCGCCGGAATATTGATCGAGCTACCCAAAGCATCTCTCAAGTGCAATAGACCATGTTCCTTACCGTCGTAGTTCTTCGGGATGTATGGGGTATTTTCATCTTTCCCGGGGAACTCGGTTATCGTATCGGACAAGACAGAGGCCGGGGAGTAACCTTTCATGAAAGCAGTTGCGTAAACCAGGGGTTTGATACTAGAACCAGGTTGTCTGGGTCGCGTGACTACGTTTACCTGGCCATCTATCGTCGCTTCAAAATAATCCTTCGACCCGACCATACTTAGGATTTCTCCATTAACGGAATCCATCACCACCGAAGCTCCGTTCTTAATATTCAAGCTCTTAGTTACTTTGTTTATTTCCTCCTTCACGATCACCTCGGCTTTTTGCTGCAAATCCCAGTCCAGTGTAGTTGTTACTTTAAATCCTCCGGTTTCCATGATATCTCCTCCATATGTTTCTTCCAGAACATCCTTCACATACATCACAAAATGGGGAGCATTAATGTCATTCCCAACACCCTTGAAGGTCACTTTATCCAATCTCGAAACAACATCCTCTTCTTGCTCTTTGGTGATGTATCCATCTTCTCGCATCCGCCTGGCTACTTCCTTCGCTCTTGGTACGTATGCCAAACTATCTGATGAATATGGCGAGTATCGGGAAGGGGACTGAGGCAAGCCTGACAGTATGATACTTTCGATCAGATCCAAATCTTTTACGTCCTTGGCAAAATATTGCTGAGCCGCCGCTGCCACACCAACCGCCGTACCACCATATGGGGCTTCATTAAGGTACATCTGCAATATTTCATCTTTGGAGTACTGTCTTTCAATCCGAAGCGACAACACCAGCTCTCGGATTTTACGGGAAACCCTTCTCTCATTAGTCAAAAGCATCATCTTCACCAGCTGCTGTGTCAGGGAAGAACCTCCAATCAGTCTTTGATTGAAAACTACGTTCTTTAAAATCCTGGGCACTGCTAAAGGATCAAATCCCTTATGTTTATAAAAATCTTTATCTTCTATTGCGATAGTGGCGTCCTTAAGGGTTTGGGGCATCTCGCTTATGGGAGTGAACTTTCTGTCCTGATCTTCAAACACGTCATACAAAATCACCTCACCAGTTCTGTCTAATATTTCAGTCGAATATCCAGACAATCTCCTTACTTTCCCCGGATCAGGCAGGTCCCTTGAATACCAGGCAAATATACCTACCACCACCAAAGTCATCCCCAATAGTCCGAAAAACAAGATCTTCCCCAGATTAAAATTCTTCGGCAAGCGAAATTTGAAATGAAGTTTCCTGCGTCTATACATAAATGGTTCCTAAATATGATACTACAATATTAGGAAGCACAAAGGGATATAATATTTTTACCATGACAAAAAGACAAAGAAAAGTTTTCAAATTTTTTATCGTTCTCGGCTCAGCAGTTCTGGTACTCACCACATTTGCATCGATGTTTGTCTATGGCTTCTAAGCTTAGCGCTGCATCTCCCATTGGTAACGTAAAAGGCATTGGGCCAAATTTTGAAGAAAAACTTGGCCGTCTGAACATCTTTACAGTTTCTGACCTGATTCAGCATTTTCCCACGCGTTATCTGGACTTCACCAAACCTGTCCCAATAAGAGATCTCCGAGATAAAATCGCCTCTGTTTTCATCGCCACTCTATCCGAACCTCGCACTTTTTATACCGCAACCGGAAAATTAATGACTCAGGTAACCGCTCAAGACGACTCGGGAAAGATCAAACTGACTTGGTTTAACAACCCATACATCAAACGACTCATCAGAGAAGGGGATAGCTACACCATAGCCGGCAAACCTAGCTTTTGGGCAGGCAAGCTGACACTGATTTCTCCTACAATCGAGGCTGGAGATTCTCTATCTCTAAACACATCCGGCCTGGTTCCTGTCTATCACCAAACCGAGGGTGTGACATCAAAATGGCTCAGATCTAAAATATACTTCACCCTGGACTCTCTTGATTTCCCTGACCCAGTTGATCCGGCCGTCTTACAAGAGAATGGGTTATCCAACCTGACTACCGCATATCATCAGATTCATTTTCCCCATAGTTCGGCAGAGCGCTGGGTATCTGACAAAAGACTTTCTTTTAATGAGCACTTGAGGATAAATATTACTAACATTCTTGAACGTTCCAAGCTGGGTGACTCACTGTCGATAAAGCTAGATCCCACTCTTTACCGGCATTCACTCACAAAATTTCCATTCTCTCTCACCTCCGGACAGTCCAAGGCCGTTGAGGAAATTTTCTCGGACCTTTCTACAAAAGAACCCACACACAGACTTGTCCAGGGGGAGACTGGCTCTGGAAAAACCGTTACCATCATCCTTTCCTCAGATCAGGTGATCAACAACAACTTTTCCGTGGCAGTCATGGCTCCTACGGAAATCCTCGCCCAGCAACACTTTTCCACTTTTTCAAAGTTTAGTTCATTCCCACAGAACATCCAGCTCATTACTGCATCTTCTAAGGAGAAGCCTATCGTCCACAAACCGATGATCTACATCGGAACTCACGCTCTGCTAACTCAGATCCCCGAAAAACTTAATCACCCGCTTGCACTCGTCGCCATTGATGAACAACACAAATTCGGGGTTCGCCAAAGGGAAGAATTGCAGGAGAGAGCTCCCATACCTCACTTACTCAATCTTTCCGCCACCCCCATTCCGCGAACCGTTGCTCTTGGATTGTTAGGAGATATCGAAAGTTCAAACATCGAGACCAAACCCACTAACAGGCTGCCAACAAAAACTCATATCGTTGATCCTGACCGATATACCAAAAGCACCGACTGGATGTCCAAAAAACTTACCGAGGGAAACAATATCTTTGTCGTCTGCCCCAATATCACCCAAAAAGACTCAGGAATCGCCTCTGTTGAATCCATCACTCTAAAATACCAGAAGAAATATCCAAAGAATAAGGTCTACTCCCTGCACGGCAGACTCAAAAAAGATCAACAGCAGGTGGTGCTCAATGAGTTTAAATCAACACCCTCCAGCATTCTGGTAGCCACTTCATTGATTGAAGTAGGTATAGATATTCCTCAAGCAAACATCATGGTTGTCCATTCTGCAGAGCGCTTTGGACTTGCCCAACTTCACCAGCTCAGAGGCCGTGTTGGTAGGGGAGGGGATCAGGGATACTTTTTCCTGGTACCCACACAAAGTGATGAAATAGAGACTGAACGGTTAAAACTGCTTCAAAAATATGACTCAGGACTTACTCTGGCTCAAAAAGACTTACGTCTCAGAGGTGCGGGAGAAGTGTTCGGCCTTAAACAACACGGATCCCTACCTACAAGGCTTAAATATTTCTGGTCAAAGAAGCTCTTTACTACTGCCAAAAGATATTCTAAAGCCCTAGTCAAAAACAACCCAGAGGAGGCACGAAACTTACTTATTAAATTATCTCCATAGGCATTTACCGCTGACAATTTGCTCGATCATCAAATAGCCTTAAACCATTCTCAACCCCAGAGTGGTTTTTTGTGCGCTAGGTTGTGCTAAAATATAACTCGTTAAACTATATTCATTTTATGGCAGCCACACCAAAAAGAAAACACTCCACCGGTAGACAAGGCCGTCGTCGTAGCCAAATCAAGCTAATCGAACCAGCAATGATCGTATGCAAGAAATGCGGCAACTTAAAACGCCCTCACTTCCTTTGTCCCGTATGTAAGGCCAGTTAACAATCACCAAATATAAGTGAAATCTGCCTCTGACCCAAGACACCTTAAGAGAATCGCTACTTTTAAGTCCCTTTTTGCCGGAAGTTTCACCGATCAGGCCGAACGTCCTAGTCGCGTAGAAAAAATCTATACCAACCTGGAACAAATAGACGACATTATCCAGAAATGTGCCCCTGAATGGCCCATCTCCCAAATTAATCGCGTCGACCTGGCCGTTCTCAGACAGGCGATTTACGAACTTTTGATTAAAACCCAGACTCCCACAAAAGTAATCATTGACGAGGCAGTCGAGATCGCTAAGCGCTACGGGGGAAAAACCAGCTCAAGCTTTGTCAATGGAGCTTTAGCAGCCGCCATTCAACACACCAACCGCAACGAATGAATCCCCAAAGTTTAGACGCACTTCAAACCACGATAAGCTATCAATTCAAGGATAGGGTTCTTCTCACTACAGCTCTTACGCACCGCTCCTGTCTCAATGAACCTGAAGTTAAAGAAAGCTACGAGAGATTGGAGTTCCTGGGAGACGCTATCCTCGAAATGCTCATATCGGATTATCTCTTCAAAGCGCATCCGGATAAACAAGAAGGTTTCCTGACCGCTGCCAGGTCAGCCACAGTCAGAACCGAATCCCTATCAAGCATTGCCCGTAGTATAAACCTGGGTAATTACATCAAGATGAGCAAGGGAGAGGAGAGCACCGGCGGCAGGAACAACCCCTCGACCCTCGAGGATGTCGTCGAAAGCCTGATAGGAGCTATATATACCGATGGGGGACTAGATCAAGCCAAAGCCTTTTTTGACCATTTCCTGGCCCCTGTAGCCGACAATGTAGTCTCCGAGGACAGGCTCAAAGACCCTAAGTCAAGTCTTCAAGAAATTGTCCAAGCCAAGGGTCTCGCTACACCCCTTTACAATACCGTTAAAGAACTAGGACCAGACCATGACAAAACCTTTGAATCAGCCGTCAAAATTGATGGCAAGCAGGTAGCCACCGGGATAGGTAAAAGCAAACAGGAAGCTGAACAGAACGCCGCACAAAAAGCACTCGAACTGATATAATACAGACCTATGCTGAAGATCAAACTACAACCCACAGGCAAAAGACATCAAAAATATTACAGAGTCGTCGTTGCCGAAGACAGGTCAAAATTAACCGGTTCAACCGTGGATAATCTTGGTACCTACAATCCTCACCTCACCCCTGAGAAAAAACTATCCATAAATAAAGAGAATTACCAATCATGGGTTAATAAAGGGGCACAGCCCACACCCACAGTTAGAAAATTAGCCGAAAAACTCTCATGAAACAACTCATCGAGTACATCGTTAGCAACATCGTCAACCATCCGGAGAACGTCTCAGTCACAGAGACCGAGGCTGGAGAAGGCGTTACCAAATACCTCATTGAGGTTAATCCCGAAGATGTAGGTCGTGTAATCGGTAAACAAGGTAAGGTCATTAAGGCCGTTCGCCAGATCGTCAGAATCGCCGCAATTCAAAAGGGAACCCGTGCCATTGTCGACCTCAAGGAAGATGGAAAAGTCTACAGTGAGAACACTGAGGCTTCAGAGCAAGAAGTGACATCTGTAGAAGAAACCTCACCCGTAGCAAACATTGAAGAAACACCCAAAGTTGAAGAGGCAGGAGGAACAGAAGAGGTAGAAGAAGTGAAAGAAGAAGAAAAAGTTGAAGAGATAGAAGAAGTCCAAGAGTAATTAAGTTTATAAGAACTTTGAAGAAGCCTCCCCCTGGGAGGTTTTTTCTTAGATTATTACTCCACGAATAGATCCCTTACGGCTCCAACAGTACCGGAGCTGGTAGCCGCTTCAATATTTGCGGGAAAAGACACATTTGCATAGGTTTCCAATTCGTTCATCAATGCCACCTCACGCTCGGAGAAACTCTGCAATCCTGACAAGTTAAAACTCTTTAGCTGAGGTTGATAATACTGCACCGCCAACTTCAAATTCACATTTGAACGGGTATTCCTAAGCTCTGAGGCCTTTACTACCTCCTGAATAGATAGGTCGGACACAAATGCAATTGGTAGTGCTGTTTGGACTTTGTCAATAAAGTCCAATATATTATCAATTTCTCCTTCGACGGTGATTTGAATAATAAAGTTTTTAAAATCAATTGAGGTAGTCTTATCAGTGCTGGAACCACCGGTAAACTCAACTGCTCCTTCTTCATAGATCACTCCAGCGGGCAAGGAATATTCCACAATGGAAACTCGAACTTCATTAGCTATTCTTCTAAATGAAAAAACTGCCTCCTCCGGAGAATATTCAATTGGCATTGCTCTAAATACGGCAGCCTGTTGAGTGGGGGATACATCCTCGATTAGTCTGTCAAGGCTCCTCTTAGACTCTCTCATGACACTTAACCGCTCGGACTCAGCTTTCTGTCGTGATTCCAGTTTCTTAACATTTTCAAAATTGGGATTGACCACCAAAAGTAATACAAACATCATCACTACCGAGACCAATACATAGCCTATCACCATATTTAGCACTCTCTCATCAACCCAGTCAGGAAGAACGAGACCAAAAACTTTCTTGTATCCAGCAATTTTACTTGTCGCCATTTTTCTTTATACCAAATAACAAGTCGGTCCGATAAACCGCGTCGCTCTTAATCACTGATTTGATCACTACTCGGTCAAACGAAGAAGCGCTCAGATCGGCATCTTTAAGTGATTTTTCCAATAAAGCGACTTGATTGCTTGACCTGGACATCACCCTGATATTCACAAATCCCACCGTCTGAAAATCTACACCGGAAATCTCACTTCCCGCGGGAATATATGCTTGAGCTTGCTCAAGATATGCTGAATAATCGAACTGTTTCGATCTCAATGTCAATATTTCACCCAAAATAAACTTAGTAAGAATAAACTGATTTAACCTCTCATTGTCCTTTAGCATTTGTGTTGAGATGGTTTCCGTCTCTTCTTTGATCGCGGTCAGCTTTTGATTGACAGAAATATACCTGATCACGAGCATCACGATCTGGACCAAAAAGAATATCGAAAAAAGCCCAAAGACGCCAATTCCCACAATTGAAAAAATATTCCGTTGCTTTCGGATTCCCTTCTTCTTGCTTAAAAGGTTGACCTGAACCATATGCTTATGAAGATAAACCACAGGCCAGATCAAACACTGGCCCTAGTCCGCGATATTTTTCCGGTACAGACATCCCGGTGAAAACATCACCTATTATTACCTCGGTATTAGGAAAGCTTTCAGTCATGTAGGGAAGTATTCCGTTTAAGTAGGAACCTCCTCCAGTGATGACGATTCTCCCTACGGTTGTTCCTTTATTGTCATTTTGGAACGACACGATCAACTTCTTGGCCTCACCGACAATATTATCAATGATAGGTTTGAGGACCGAATACAGTCTGCCTTCAAGTTGATCCTTTGCAATTCCATAGGTCCTCTTATAACTCTCTGCCTGATCAAGCGGTAGATTGAATGAATCCGCTATAAATTTGGTCAACGCGTTCCCTCCTACGGGAACGTAATAGTTGTTATAAATGATTTCTCTGCCACCCACTATCATCGTTGTCCCAGAAGCACCCATATTCATTACCAATCCGGGACTTTGGTCAGTCAGGGACGGAGCAAATGCCCTGGATAAAGCAGGAATTTCATTTTCCAAACGGATCGGTTCCAAACCGGCCAGCTCAAGAATATTTGTATATGTTTCTGATACTTTATTAGGGGTTGCAACCACATACACACTGATTTGTTCTTCTCCTGTGGCCCTTTGAGGTTTTTGCATGATTACCCACGATACTTCAATCTCTGCTGGTGGAAAAGGAACGGTCTGATCTAACTCCCATTTTATTGCAGTCGCCAATTCGGGAGAAGACATCACCGGGAATTTCATCACCCTGGAGAAAACTAACGGTTCGGCGATCGAGGCCACAACCTGATGAGGTTTTACTCCGGAGTCCTTAACCAGATGTTTGACCAACTCAACCAAAGCAATTTTCTCCGCATTATTCATCTCCATCACATTCTTAGCTTGAGTGTTGTTCGCCAAGCCCAACGAGTGGACTTTCTTTCCCTCGACATGAGCTAACTTAAGACTCGATGTCCCAATATCTAAACCAAAATAGGCAGGCATAAGTTCATTATATACATAAAATGAGCTTCGTCCATCAACTCTTGCCATTTTATCGGTAACTACGCGCCATCTACGCACAAGAACTTTAAACATATAAAAACCTTCAAAAAAGGAAGTTATGAAGACAGCAAACTCATACAAAGAGAATCCATCTACAAACTCTTAAAGTGAATTCTGAACGATATCTCCTCCGGAATATAGAGCAAAGTCAAATACCCCGGGTACCTGATCAGTTACACTCTCATAATAACCAAGTCCTTGTTTGATTGACTCATTACCTCTGGCGACTGTTCCCACTGAAGTCAGCTGTCTAACTTGAGCAGTTAAAGTTCCCGTTCCTGCCTGAAAACCAAGAATCGTGTCTCCTCCTAACATCATCACCCTCATCACTGTTGATCCAGCCGTGTACGGAACCGCTAGTCGTCTGTAGGTAAAATTTCTTCCACCCAGAGAATAAGATCCTGTATCTGGGGTAGTGAATCCATTTCCAAACCCGGAGGGAGCATAAGCGTTATCCAAAATTCCTGTGCTATGAACTCCGCTAACGTAAACACCTCTTGCGCCACCGGAGGTCGGGGCAGAATCCCAATACAAATTCAGCTGCCCACTAAACCCTGAAAGATTAATTTCCCAAATTTCACCATTTGCAAAAGGGCCTACTATTGCATAGCTTGTTCCTGTTGTCTGATCCGTAACATTAAACGTAGCATTAGTACCGACTGTCCCACTAAGGACCGGGGTTGGTGCGAGAGCCCTCTCCAACCCTGACTCAGCCGCCAACATGGCCTGGGAACTGTCGACATTGACTTCCTGAACTCTTGTTTCAACCACCGTTCGTCCTGCCAATGAAATCGCTGCAGTCCCGATTACAGTCATAATCAAAACCAACATTAATGCAATCTGTCCTGAATCTCTCTTTACTTTTTTCATGCTATATACCACTATTATACATATTGATATCACGCTTAAAATTTCTCTTCATTACCTCTCCGGCCACGACCGGATCATCAATATCAAAACTGATCCTTAATTTATCGTAGGATCCGGATACACAAATCCAGGTAAATGAAACAGCACTTACAACCACATCCGGAGTTGAAAGATATTTTGTTACTGCTGCCACCGAAGCGATCCTGGATGTATCCAAACTATATGTAGACGCTCCCCAAGAGTCTGACACTGCTACAGTGTCACCCGAAACCCCTGACGATCCGGCGGCTAAGCAGCTTGCCCTGGTATTTGCACCCACTGCATCCACAGTGGCAAACCTGATACTTTGTTCAATGGACTCCATTGCCTGGGATCCCGCTTGATTAATATTTATATCCGCCTGGTTCTGACCTCTTGAACCAAGAGTGCGGAATAACACTAGTGATCCTCCAATCATCAATACGGCAGTGATCGCTATAACGATCATTACTTCTATAAGGGTGAAGGCATTTCTCTTATTCATATTAAAAAGTGATTATGTTCGATAAAGTAACACTCAAGTCGTTTGTTGTTTTATTCGTCCATGAGGCTTTAACATCAATCTGGACCACCCCAGGAGATAAAAGCGAAAAACTTTGGGTACAAGAAAAATTATACTGCGCTATGATCGGCCATGGACTACCCCCACAGTCCACAAACCCTGATCCAAAGAGATCATCAATCGAGTTATATAATCCAACTGGGTCTCTGGATCTTTGTTGACGAAAATACGAAAGTCTGGCCTCAACTACTCTACCTGCCTCATCTTTCTCCTTATTTATTCTTGTAGTCGCGGAGGATCTGGTAATAAGCTCGGACATGCCAACCAAAATGAGAGCCAATAATCCAATTGCAATTACAACCTCAGCTAACAGTTGGCCCCTGAATTTCCGTTGTTTCATAATTCTTCAATGACTCCAAAATCATTTACTACTACGCTCTTGGTTAATGTTGTACTTGTATCAGAAGTGATAACTATGGTAATAGGGGACCCGGCAATTCTTCCGTCTCCGGCATTTATAGTTATCGTATCGGCCCCAGTAAAATGCGAACTCTTTAAAACGTCTGTTCTCGTTTCCGAAATTTCCAGTGAACACAAGGCTGCAGTTGAAATATCATTGCTACCATTCACCAGGTCCATTCGATAGCCGGTCAACCTCCCTGTACAACTTGGCGGGTAATATATCCCCGTGGCCCTGGAATACACCCTCCTTATTTCCGATATTAACTGTTTAGCATCGTCCTCTATTCCCTGATTTTGATTGAATGTTATTACTCCGACAATTGCTGCTCCGGTGACGATTGTCAAGAGCATCACTGATACCATCATCTCTATCAATGTGAAACCTTTCAGGGCAGAATACATATGGATTAAGGATTAGTCACTGTATATGGATTTGATTGGCTTTCCATTAAGCTGGACGAAAGTGTATAAGTTGTTGTTGTAGGTCTTGTATACGTGTAATGGGTGGTGGTAGATTTTGGATCCCTAGGTATCGTAGTCATATATGTCTGAGTACCACACGTCAAAGGTTCCGGAACATGCCCAATGACGGGGGCGGGGTAAGTACCGACAAAACTTCGACAAAGCTCTAAAGCCTGTCTGATTGATTCCATATCAGCCTTTCTTCTGGCGTCCCGCGAACTCTTAGTTACGTTTGTGTATGTGACAGTGCTGATTGCGAAGATTATCCCCGCAATCGTCATCACGACCAGAAGCTCAACGAATGTAAAGCCGTTTCTTTTCATTGCAGGTTCCTAACTATTAGTTGAGAACTATCTTTTTCCAACGTTGCAGTTACAGAATAAGAAGTAGTCGAACATGCCCACACATAGCTCTGGGTAGACAAGGGATCGGTAGGTACTACTCCACCGGTGAAGTAAGCAGTCACACCAGCACCTCCAACACAGTTACTTGGATACACGAAAGAGTTTTGAGAGTAATACTGCTCCAGTGCGTTCTGTATTGCCGCTAAATCCGTTTTCCTTCTCGTATCTCTGCCTTGTTTTTGCGCACTGGTAAACCCCACTGTTACAAATGCTAATAGGATACCGATGATACCGATAACTACCAACAACTCAAGCAAGGTGAAAGCTTTTTGTATTTTATTCATATATTTTTATTGATTGTCATATACATATAATCTTCCGACACCTGCTGGTCCACAATCAGTCGTCGAGTCATCCAACAGGGGATCCGCTCTGTTTTCAAAACACATACTGATCGTGTAAGAGGTCGCTGTCAAACGTAGATATTCATATTCGTCCCAACTGGCCGGATCTCCGGTCACAGACAACTTAGGATCCTGCATAGTCGACTGTACATATCCGGCGGCATCAAGTGTCCCTATCAATGTGGTGTAATCCATGTCCGGATAAACCTGGTTATTGTCATTCTTGTAAAGCTCTAGCGCTGATCGTAACTCCTTCAAATCATTTTTTCTCTGGACGTCTCTCGCTCTCATTCTGGCAGTATTAAAGTTGAAGGCGATCAACCCCGTCAGTACGGCGATGATTCCCAACACAACCAATAGCTCTATTAATGAGAATCCGTTACTTTTTATTTTTTTATCCATTTATTCTCTGACTACCCCTGCATGGGTAAGTTTATAATTACAAACTACACCGGTTCCACAATCGGCGCCTTCATCCGCCCAGCCGTCTGGGTCCGGGTCACCGCTAACGGCGTCTCTTCTGACATCTCTATCATCCAAATTTTCCAAAGAGGCGTACAACGAAAACCCTTCTTCACCTCCCGAGGTGTTATTAATATAATAATAATGACTCCCGAGATCTGGGTCTTCGGGGTAATTATCCAAATAAATAATTCTTTCATAATCACCTCCCACTGACTTACTTCTTTGGAACCTTCCACTGGCGGATAGGGGGCAGGTGTCTAGTATTACCGATCCATCTGCAGAACATCCCACAATTCCTCCGTTACTGTCATCTGCGGGGTAAGAACCAAAGTCTCCTGCATAAGCCTCCAAAGACTTAGCCAACTGCGCCAGATCATTTTTTCTTCTGGTGTCTTTTCCCCTGACAATCGCACTGGAAAATGTGGTCAGGCCAATAACAGACAGAATTCCCAAAATACCAATCACTAACAATAACTCTATCAGGGTGAATCCTGATTGTTTTCTACTTTTTACCATTACAAAATCATTGTAGCATTCCCATGTACCAGCTCCAAATTTCTCCTCCCCAAAGTAAAGCAACTATCGTACCTGCCACCAAAAAAGGACCAAAGGGAATTGTCTGATTTATTTTTTTCTTGCTAAAACCGATGAGCGCAATACCAAAAACCGATCCGATCACAAATGCAGTAAAAATCCCTACCGTAATTTTCGGCCAGCCAAGTAATAACCCCAGAGTAGGGGAGAGGGCAATATCTCCATCTCCCAATCCATCAACTTTCTTTATCAGCTTTGTAGCTTTTTGAAGAATAAAGAATAAAGTTGTCACTCCCAACGCGGAAAGTACAGCCAACCAAAGGTCAATTGGGTTCATCTGTCCGAAGGCGACCAGGGTCACCCTGTAAACCAACACCAGAGTGAAAAAGATCAAATTAACGCTTAAGGGGATTACTCCATATAAAAGGTCTGTCATGAAAATAGTCAGCAGGATCATTCCCACCATCAGCCAAAAAATAGGCTGAACCAACTGCCAGGGACTACCGATCAATCGAAAGAATTGCATTCCCATCAGATACCACCAGACGAACAATAACCCGGACATCAGCTCGATCACCGGATACTGCCAAGAAATTTTTTTCTTACAATTAGCGCACTTTCCTCTAAGTATCAAAAATGAGATTACGGGAATGTTGAATTTCCAGGGAATTATTTTTTTACACTTTGGACACCTGGACCTTCCGTCGGCAGGGGACTTTCCGTGTGTCGTCCTGTATATCACAACATTCAAAAAACTACCCCACACTAGGCCCATGATAAACAAAAAAATCATCACTTCGATCATCTCCTTATCTTATCAAAAATACGCTCGGTCACTTACAGCAAAAAAAAGAGAGGGCATCGCCCTCTCTTTTAGAGTTCTTTTTAATTACTCGAAACACTGTAAACAAGCGTCACTGGCGACATTGGGACAAATTCCTCCATCCTGGATTGCAAAGGTGGCGTCGTCTGTACCACCAAGATCGTATTGTGTCTGAGCATCGGTCCTATTAGATTTACCTTCGGGAGAGAAACACACACCTACATGGGTCTTGGATCCGGAGAAGAGGTATAAAGTTGTTGCCAAACCTTGGAAGAATGTCGTCTTGATCTCACCGTCGGGAGCCAAAGTCAAATTAAGACAGTCATACATATCTCCTGATACAGCTTGTGGCTCTAGAGAGACAGCACTGTAAGGATAGGCAGTTTCATCTACCACCGGTCTAAGTCTGGCGATGTCGGTCCCTGTACAAGTAAAACCGCCTGCACCGTCTGGTTTTCTCCAAGGGAGATAACCATGAGTGGCGTAGTAACGTTGGCTTCCTTGCAAAAGCTCAATGGCCGCACTTCTGTTGTTCGTGTCTCTTGCCTTTTTTAGTTGCTCAAATGGGTCGATAGCCGCCAAAAGACCGGCTGCTAAAATTCCCAGAACACCGATGACGATAAGAAGCTCCATCAGTGTAAAACCCTTGTTGAAAGATTTCATTCTTTATTTATTTATTTATTTAATAAAATAACCAATATATTCAATATGAGTCATTAGAATTGACTTGTCAAGTTGTATATCGGCATAATTACCGCAATTACCAAGAAACCAACACCGATACCCATGACGACCATAATCAACGGTTCGATGGCAGTCGTCAATGCCTTGACCTTAGTCTCGCTTTCAGACTCATAATAGTTAGCCAACTTCGCTAAGACCTCATCCAGCTTCCCGGTTTCTTCTCCGACCGAAACCATTTGGGACAGGATCTTTGGAAATCCCTCAATTCTGGCAACTGCATCGGATAGGGGAACTCCTTTTTCCACATATAAAGCGGCTTGTTTTACCTGAGCCCCGAAAATCTTACTTCCCAATGTATCCGCCACAATATTTAGTGCATCTAAAATTGAGATACCAGCCGAAAGCAAGACACTGATAGTTCTGGCGAACTCGGTCAAAATTAAATCTCTCTTAAGTTTTCCGTAAATCGGGACCTTAAACAACAATTGCTCAAATACCAATCCTCCCACCTCCGTATTAACCCAATTTCTGAAGGCAATAAATCCACCAATACCCACGACTGCTACCACGTACCAAAAGTTAACAAAAAAACCGCTAATCGCCATGAGCGCTTTGGTAGGACCCGGTAACTCGGCACCGAAGTCCTTGTACATTGCCGTCAACTTGGGAACTACCAATGTCATCATCAAGATCACAATCACTACCATACCCGCACTCACAATAGCCGGATAAACCATAGCCCCCTTAGTTTTACTGGCAAACTCCCGCTGTTTCTCCAGATTATCAGCTAATTTCTTTAAAACGTTATCCAATACACCGGCAGTTTCTCCTGCCCTCACCAATGCTATATATACGCTGGAAAAGACATCTCCGGATGCTAACATTGCGTCGGCTAAAGACGAACCTCCTTCGACTTCTGTCAAAACTTTTTCTACTACCTGTTTAAATGGGACAGGGGACTGATCTTTCAACAGCCTCAAAGCATCAACCAAAGGTAATCCGGACGCAATCATTGTCGATAATTGTCGAGTAAAGTTGGCTATATCCTGAGCTTTCGGTTTTGAGAAAGATGACACCAACGCATCTACACCCAGCTCATCGGCCTCGGAAAGAGAAGTCACCAGAAAACCCTTACTTCTCAGAATCGCTGCAGCCTGTTTTTCATCCATCGCCTCCAAAGAACCCGTCGATGATTCTCCTGCAGTAGTACTAACTTTGTAACGAAACATTTTCATAATTCTTAGCCGCCTCCGATCAATTTATCTAATATAGACGGACGGATTGCATACTCCATGGCCGTAGCTCTATCCACCACCCCTCTATTCACCAACTCGGCCAAACTTTGCTCAATAAGCTTCATTCCTACGTTGCTGCTCGTTTGAATAATATTATCTATCTGGAAAGTCTTTCCCTCACGGATAGTGTTGCGAACAGCCGGAGTAACTATCAATATCTCCGTTGCAACAACCCGCTTCCCGTCCTTCGTAGGGATCAGCCTTTGAGACAGTACCGCTTCCAAGACCATGGAAAGCTGTAAAACAATTTGGTCCTGTTGATTTTCCGGGAAGCTATCGACTATACGCTCGACAGTTTGCGCAGCAGAGTTAGTGTGTAGTGTCGCAAACACCAAGTGACCTGTCTCGGCAGTGGTCATTGCCGCCGCCATTGTCTCCGGATCACGCATCTCACCAATGTAAACGATATTAGGGTCTTGACGCAAAACGGACTTAAGTGCGTTGTCCCAGCTCCTGGTATCGGTCTCCAACTCACGCTGACTAATAAAAGATCTCTTGTTGTTGTGGACAAACTCTACCGGATCCTCAATGGTAACGATATGCTCCGATCTATTTTCGTTAATCTCATCGATTACCGAGGCAAAAGTTGAAGATTTACCCGAACCCGTAGGTCCTGTCACCAAAACAAATCCTTGCTTTAGTCTGGTGATATTGTGACAAATTTGCGGCAATCCCAACTCGTCAATAGTGGGAATTTTATCGGGAATGTAACGCAATGATATTGCCGGAGTATTGCGCTGGAAATATGCATTTGCTCTGAAACGGGCCTTTCCGGGAATGCTTACTGAAAAGTCCAATTCCAAATTTTTCAAATACATCTCTTTCTGTAAATCATTCATCAAGCTAAGTATTAACAGCTTGATCTGTTCCGCCTCCATCTTTCCGGCTGGGTTATACACCTCTAGTCTTCCGACGGTTCTGAAAATAGGAGGAGAATCTACCATCAGATGAACATCCGACGAATTATTCTGTACCGCCATCAATAATAATTCCTGCATTAAACTTTGCATTTTTATACTTGTGCTACTCTGATAACTTCTTCGATCGTCGTAACTCCGTCGAGGACTTTTAGATAACCGTCTTGCTTCATAATAATCATACCGTCTTCCATAGCTGCCTTTTCAACCGAAGCAGCGTCAGCTCGTTCCAGGATTTTCTTGGCAATTTTCTCCGTCACCCTCAGGACCTCATAAATACCGATACGTCCAAGATACCCGCTATGATTGCACTTCTCACAACCCATCCCCTTGTAAATCATTACCTCGGTTTTATTCTGTACCGCCAGCTTGCCTTTCTCCACATTGGATTTTTTCCACCCCTCGAACATAGAGCCTAAAACCACCTTCATATCCTCGATCACCTTAGGATCGGGAACATATGGAGCTTTGCAATTATCACAAATTTTTCTTAAAACACGCTGACCAATGGCGGCTGTCATGGACGAAGCCAGAAGGAATGGTTCGGCACCCATATCCAACAAACGGGGGAGAGCACCTGCAGCAGAATTAGTATGAACGGTAGAGAAAACCAAGTGACCGGTAAGGGAAGCTTGGATAGCCAATTGAGCAGTTTCTTCATCACGGATTTCACCTACCATGATGATATTAGGATCCTGACGTAGAAAAGATCTCAGACCGGAAGCAAATGTTAGACCCGCTTGTGGGTTAATCTGCACCTGATTGACACCGGCCATCTGATACTCAACCGGATCTTCCAAGGTAACTATGTTCACCTTAGGTGTGTTGATGATCGTCAATAAAGCATACAAAGTAGTTGTTTTACCCGAACCCGTAGGACCGGTAGCCAGAATGATACCGTGGGGGATTCTTATAGCCTCCTCCAGAACCGCCAAAGCCTTTGCTCTCAAACCAAGGTCACCCAAGGTCGGTACCTTTTCGGATTTCTTCAAAAGACGCATAACGATCTTCTCTCCATTAACAGTCGGTAGTGAGGAAATACGCAAATCGACCTCTCCATACTCCGAACTAAAGTTAAAACGACCATCCTGGGGAACTCTTTTTTCATCAATCTTCATACCAGACAAGATCTTGATACGTGAGATCAGGGCAGCATGATACTCCTTGTCTAAAGTCAGCTTCTCCTCCAAAATACCGTCGATCCTGAATCTGACTCTAGTGATATTTTCTTGAGGTTCAATGTGAATATCGGAAGCCCTTAAACGCACGGCATACTCCAAAACCTTTCTGACGATTTCAACGATCTTTGGCTCTTTGATGATCTGTGAGATCGTATCTGCCGTCACCAAACGGACACCGCCTTCTTCTTCTCCAAGCTCAGCGCCGCCTCTCTTCAACACTCCGGAGATCTCTCCCGTTAAGCTTTGGCTGTAGGTCGTATTTATTAAGTTCTCTAAATTTTCTCTGGAAGTCATCATCGACTTCACCCTGTAACCCGTTCTTTTATGGAAAAAATCCACTACAGACAGATCCTCCGGTTTTTCCATCACCAGGGTCAGTTCTCCGATCGCTTTATCGAGCGTCAACGGCATCACCTTGTAGGTCTTCGCCAGATCAATGTTGATCATGGAGAGCAGGTCGGGACTGACTGTGATTCTAGACTCGGAGAAATAGGGGATATTCAAGTACTTTGCCTTTGCTCTGGCAATGTCTTCATCTTTGATCAATCTCTTGTCCTGCAACAGCTGCATCACGCTCTTTCCCAGCGTCAAAGACTCGATTTTGAGCGAATCATACTTCTCTTTTGTTAGCTTTCCATCCGCAATGAGCGTATTGATCAGCTCTTCCTCTTGATAATCCATGTATATCCACTATGTCAAAAATTCACCTAAACTTCAAG
>CAZYOB010000007.1:39839-43859 GCA_964648275.1 uncultured Pseudomonadales bacterium | reverse complement strand
GTGTGAATGAGGAAGGAAAAATGACCTGGTCTCAGATGATCTTCACCATTGGAATTATGGTGATTTTGATTATGGGT
Source organism: uncultured Pseudomonadales bacterium (assembly GCA_964648275.1). GTDB lineage: Bacteria > Patescibacteriota > Microgenomatia > UBA1400 > MFAQ01 > CAIQPO01. The sequence goes on along the minus strand of CAZYOB010000007.1, from coordinate 43,782 downwards.
GGAATTTTAGCCTGGCTTTGGGGAAGATTACCACCGGAGTTACCTTGGCTTTATTCTTTACCTTGGGGTGAGCAGCAGTTGATAAAGAAAGAGTGGTTCGCGGGAATGCTGGGTGGATTATTGGGGTTGTTCATTCTGACGAATTTTGTCTCCGAATGGGTAGGATCAAAGGATGAGATAACGAAGAACACAATTTTGGCCGGTGGTTTGATAGTAGTAGTAATGTATCTGGCCGGATTTTTAAGAGTGATCGGAATAATTTTAGGAATATGATACCAACGGCAGGAATCACCGCAGTTCCTTTCCTGATCTCTTTTGTTCTGAGCCTGATCTTAACTCCGCTAACGATTTTTCTTTTTACCAAAAAAGGTTGGGTTATCGATCCGAAAAAAGCACCCCATCCGGCACATATACATAAGGAGCCGGTTCCCAAAGGAGGTGGTTTACCAATACTACTGGCAGTGGGTATCACCGCGCTGTTATTATTGGACCTGGACAAGCACCTGGTGGCAATATTGGTGGCAGCTCTGATCACCGTGATCGTGGGACTTATCGATGATGTCAGAGGAATAAATCCATATTTTAGATTGGGAGTAAATATATTGTCGGCTTTGATAATCGTAATCTCGGGAATCGGGATTGCCTTCGTATCAAATCCATTAGGGGGAGTGATCGATCTTTCCTGGCCAAGACTGGCAATCGACTTTTTCGGAACTCATAAAGAAATCTGGATCATTGCAGACCTGTTCGCTCTGCTGTGGATACCGGTACTGATGAATGCAATCAACTGGTCATCGGGAGTAGACGGACAGATCAGTGGAGTGGTGACGATCGCAGCATTTGTATTAGGAATGATCTCACTTTCGTTCAGTGCGGATATTACCCAATGGCCGGTAGCGACACTGGCTTTCGCAACCGCAGGTGCTTTCTTAGGCTTAACGGTATTTCATGTTTATCCGCAAAAGATCATGCCTGGATATTCGGCAACATCGCTGGCAGGCTTGCTACTGGGAGTGATCTCCATCCTGGCGACCGCAAAGGTGGGAGCACTACTGGTAGTGCTGGGAGTACCATTCATCGACTTTGTTTATATCGCAATCAGAAGGATCGTGTCCGGCAAATCACCGGTCTGGGGAGATAAAGGTCATCTGCATCACAAACTATTGGAGTTGGGGTGGAGTAGAAGAAGAGTGGCACTATTTTACTGGGCAATTACAGGGTTTTTGGGGATCGCAGCCTTGAACTTCCACGCTCAGGTAAAACTATCTATAATAATAGTGTTGGCGTTATTAATGGCAGGGTTTTTATTATGGCAATACTTAGCGCGCTCATCCGCACAGCCAGGCCAGCGCAGTGGCTAAAGAACTTAGCACTGTTCGCACCGCTGGTATTCACAGGGTGGTTGTTCCAGCCCGAAGCCTTTAACCTGGTTTTACAATCTGCTTTGGTTTTTACCATCCTGAGCAGCACTACCTATTTCTTTAATGACTTATTGGATATCAAGGCCGACAGACAGCATCCGGTAAAGAAGAATAGGCCGATCGCTTCGGGAGCACTACCTGTACCTCTGGCTTTATTTACACTGGTCGTGGGTATGGTCGTCGGACTGGCCTGGGCTTATTCGCTGAGCTATTACTTATTCCTGTGCGCACTGGTTTATCTGATCGTACAAGTGTTCTATTCCACGATCCTGAAACAGATCGCCATTATCGATGTGATCGTGATCGCTTTCGGTTATTTGCTGAGAGTTTATGCGGGAGCCTTTGTTATCCAAGCACATATGGATGTTTGGTTCTTACTGACGGTGATCTCGGTATCACTTTTCCTGGCCGTGGGAAAAAGAAGAGCGGAAATGACGCTACTTCAAGGACAAGGAGAGACAAGGACAGCACTCAAAAGATACACGGAATCGTTGCTGGACGTTTATACCGGAATGTTCTCGACCGCCACATGGATCACTTACGCTTTATTTACCTTCAATCATCCTCGAATCGTTCCAGACGGAAGAGCCTTGAGTTTGTTGGCCATTTTACCCAGAACATTGGCTTCGGAAAAATGGATGATGGTGACGATCCCTCTGGTAGTTTACGGGATTATGAGATATCTGCAGCTTATTTACGAGAAAAATGAAGGAGAGAGTCCGGAGAAAATATTATTGTCAGATAAACCACTGATAATCACGGTGGTGTTGTGGATGATCTCGGTAGTGGGAATTATCTACTATCTGGCTTAAAGGGACAGAAAAACAATATCCTGAGAAGTGATAAGAGAAGAGTGTAGAGACTATTTAACTACTTGACCAGTTTGGCGTACTGACTGGAGACGTAACCCCATTGATCTTTAAGGTATTCGATGTAGTACCAGCCTGCAGTTTCCATATCTTTGTAGGGAAACTTGTCTCCTGTGTTGACCTTGGCCACTTCGTCAGCACCGACCGACGCCTCAGCCCGTACCCTTAAAGTGTTGTTGAGAGGGGTAGGAAGAATCTCAACATATGGTTTGACGAGAAGTGCAGAAGAGGTGGATTGTTTAGGAAGAGGAGTAATTACGGTCTTAGTGGTCGGAGTTGGGGTAGCCGTCAGTGTCCCTGAGGGAGTAGCCAGAGGAGTGGGAGTTGGTGTGGGAACAATCGGGGCTGCGGCCATGGTGATGTTGATCACCAAGCGCATCCCTGCATAAACACGAGCTTGGATACGCTTGTCCTGATATCCAGGGGCGACGAAGTCAAAGGAATGATCACCGGCAGAGATATTTTCTATCGGACGATTGGAAAAGCCTATGGGAGCTTTGTCGACAGCGACCGAGACATTTGAGGGATTGCTGATAATGCTGACCTCAGTTGAGTTCTTGTTACTAAGTTTTTCAAAAGAAAGAGTGAAGCTGCTTGATTGATCCTGAGTTTTACCGAATTGTCTATCGACGATGGTGAGATGACCGGCAGAAAGAGTTGTCTTGGTCTCCCATGGTTGGAGTTCCGGATCAATGGGAGTGAGTCTGATCGTATATTCTCCTGATTTAAGGCTTTCGGTGTAGTAGGGAGTCTTACCATTGCTTTGGCCATTGACGGTGACCTCAGCTTGCGGATTAGAGGTTATCTGCACGCCGGACTTCTTCCCGAAGATGTTAAGGCTACAGCCAGACAGAAAGGCGGAAAATATTAGCAGGCATATGATACCAATAAGTCTCGTTCTCATATTAAGCTTAGTGTACCAGATAGATGCTAAAATATGAAAACAATTGGCCGGATGGCGAAGTAGAAACGCTGCGGTCTGCAAAACCGCCATGCGAGGGTGCGATTCCCTCTCCGGCCTCACTATTTTTGTGAGTTTTTTCTAGCCAATTAGAGTTTTTTGAGAATTCTAAGAGAGAAGGACCCGGGACAATAATTTCCAGGAGGATCGATCATCAACTTTTTTGAAGACCACTATCGAATTGCAGAGAAAGGAAAGAGGAAGGGGGATTTTTTGAGCTTCATGGAGAATCAGGGGAGCTTCCCCTTCGGGGATCTGCTTGGCGAGAGTAATATGGGCCTGGATGCCCAAGTTGAGCTTCGGAGTAGTATTTTGAACCAGATCGTGGAGGAAAAGCTTAATTTTTTCGGCAAGATTATAAATCTCCGCCGAAGAGTAGGGGGTGGGCTCGAGAAAGACGACTTTGTCCCCGGAGAAGGTATTGAGTTTGCCGATTTCCACAGAAAATTCCTTGTGACCTAGAGTAGCCGATTCAAGTTTTCCGATTAATTGTTTTTCATTAATCGACCGGGAGAGAGTAAACGGGGGATAGAGAGTGATGTGAGGAGGAAGAGAGGTGTGACGGTGCTGGGGATATTTATGGCTAAATTCTTCAACAAGAGAGATAACTTGAGAAGACGGCAATATTCCAATTGTGTATTGAGTCATTTATCAGTCAATCGCCTCGCCGATCTTGAGGACCTGTTCGACTA
>CAZYOB010000007.1:0-39829 GCA_964648275.1 uncultured Pseudomonadales bacterium | reverse complement strand
ATCCCCATTCGTTGTCATACCAGGCAAGCACCTTGACCATGGTACCGTCGACAACCCGTGTCATGTCAAGATCAACAATACTGGATTCCGGTCGGCCGACTATATCCGAGGAGACAATGGGCTCGTCGACTACGGCCAGAATACCCCTGTATTGAGGCAGATTGGCGGCATCAGTAAAGATCTGATTCACTTCTTCTACCGAGGTGGAGCGCTGAGTAATGAAGGTAAAGTCGGAGATGGAGCCGGTGATAACAGGCACGCGGAGGGAAATACCATCAAAAAGACCTTTGAGCTCGGGAACAGCCTGGGTGGCTGCAATAGCTGCGCCGGTGCTGGTGGGCACGATATTCTCGGCGGCCGCACGGGAACGGCGGAGATCGCGATGAGAATTGTCCTGAAGATTCTGGTCATCGGTGTAGCCATGAACGGTGGTGAGCATAGCCTTGAGGATGCCCAGCTTCTGATGAAGGATATCAGCCACGGGAGCCACACTATTGGTAGTGCAGGAAGCGTTAGAGATGACCGAGAGGGAGCTAACCCGATCTTTGGTGAGTATGTCTTGCTCGTTGACGCCAATAATGGCAGTGGGGACATCCGTACCTTTGGCGGGAGCAGAGAGGACAATGAACTCGGCGCCTCCCTGAATATGAAGTGAGGCTTTCTCGAGGCTGGTGAAGACGCCAGTGGATTCTATGACCACCTTGGCTTTGTAGGTACCCCAGGGGATCTTCGCAGGCTCGCGCTGAGCCAGAACCGGGATGCGTACCTGACGTTTGGGGTGTTCGACGGTGATGTAACCAAGAAGAGGGTTGCCGTCGGAAACCTGATCCGGAGTCTGGACCTCTTCAGAGGAGATAGGATAGGGAAGGACTCCGTAGGAGGTGTCGTACTTGAGAAGATAGGCCCAGCCTTTAACCCCTAGGGAGCCAGAGGTATTGATAGCCACGAGATCGAGGGTGTCTAAGTGGTCTTTTAGCCAGATCCTAGCAGAGGACCTCCCGATGCGACCGAACCCGTTAATGGAAAAGTTAATCATGGACAGTAAGATTGATTACTAATGGCCTTTAAAACGACCCTTAATCAATATTACTATTTTTTGAGTGAATTTAATACTTCCAGGAGTGGATGTGTGCCTGTGGCCAGGAATTCAAGCATGGCACCGCCACCGGTGGAAATGAACCCATAGTCGGTATAGGCGAAGCCCAGAGAGGGTATCGCCGAAAGAGTATCTCCACCACCTAAGATCGTAAAGGCGGAGGAGTCTTTGAGGCCCTGGAGGACCTTCCTGGTGCCATTGGCATGGACTCCATCTTCATAGAGGCCTAGGGGCCCGTTGAGCACGACTGTCTTGGCTCTGGCTATCTCAGAGAGGAATAGAGCAATGGCTCCTTCGTTGAGATCAAGGCCGTCTACAGTAAGGAATTGGGGAGCAGCCAGTTTCCCCCCCAGAAGAACCCGATCAAAATAGGGTCGGATCTTCTCAATGATCTCAAGTTTGTCTGTTTTTGCGCCCGAGGCGATGAGAAGAGTGGGGTGTTCAGGCTCTTTGAGCACCCGAGTGAGCGCAGCCACCTCTTTATCGAATTGAAAACCGGTCATTGTAGGCACGATTTCGGGTATTATACGCATGGAGGCACAGGGTCTATATGTTGAAAATGCGTCATAAATGTATAAATCGGCTCCGGTAGCAATTCGGGAGGCAAATCCCCTGTCTTCATTTTCTTCACCCGGATGGAAGCGTAGGTTGTCCAGTAGAGAAATGGGGAAGTCCCCTGTCCACCACTCCCCTGGAGAAAAACCCGAAGGAATGAGAGGAATATCCCTATTCAGCCTCGTTTTTAGCCACTCTTGAACAGGAGCCAGGCTCAAAGAGGGATCTTGACCTTCCGGGCGTCCCATATGCCCTATCAGCAGGGTACGGTGGGCGTTTTCCAGACACATATTAATTGTGGGAAGTAGAGCCTCAAGCCTGAAGGTGTTTTCTACCCTGCCGTCTTTGACAGGCACGTCCAGGTCGGAACGGATAATGACTTTCTTGTCTTTTAGCTGTTCTGGGGTAAGCATAGTACTAGTGTATACCAGAGGGTTATCCCGTGCCTGAGCAGAGCTTGTTTTCGGCCCCTTGACTTGACTTTATAGGATTCCGGTGTTACCATAACCGGCGTCTAGATTTGTCTAGACATTTTTGTAACTATGAGGCGGGTTTATACCCGCGTCTATGATACTAAACATACTACCTAAAACAAGGATCTCTAACCCCTTCTCAAAACTTCTGAGACCTTTATTCGAAAAGAAATGGATCAGAACCGCTTTAGGCGGTGGGTTTGCAGTTACATCCCTGGCTTCAGGCTTGTTTCTCATCCCTGCCGATAATGCTACCGTTCTGGCCAACTATCCAGCCATAGATACTGAGATTGTTCTTGAAACCAAAAAGAGCATGGCTAATGTTTTGCCGGACTTTACCGGTGTCTCTCAGGGTTTCCGCCTAGGACACCCAGGAGTCGACATTACAGCTCCTTTGGGATCCAAGTTGTTCCCTCTTAAGAGCGGTGTGGTCGTTCGTGTCGAAAACTCAAAATGGAACTACGGTAGAGCCGTGTATGTTGACCATGGAAACGGTTTACTCACCCTTTATGCTCATATGGGCAAAATCTATGTTGAGGAAGGCGAAGAGGTAACCACCGAAAAACCCATTGGGGAAGTCGGATTAACCGGTAAAACCACCGGCCCCCATTTGCACCTGGAGGTCAAGAAATACGAGAGGATCGTCAACCCCAGACCTTACTTGTCCCTTAACAAGGACTAAAACAATTCTCAACAACTTTTCCATGGCTTTTGCTTGATTTATTAATCCTTTTTGTTGTGTGGAAAACTCAATTATTTTGGGGATATCTATTTTGTGGAGTATAATATAGGTATCGAACACTGACACAGAACATGGATGGAGGAGGCTTTCTTGAGAATTTTTATCTTAAATGAATCTCTTGACCCGGGCGTTCAGATCGATATGGCCAACTTACTCGGTTTTGATATAGCATTATCCGAGTTTAAAGACGATATGACCATAGTCTATGCCTTTTCGAATGAAGCTATGACAGCCTTGCCTACTCTCCGTTTTTTTAAGAAGATGGAAAAAAGCCCGACCCCGGACACCTGGGTAAGGATCGGCAGCATGGAGCGTACTCTGAATTATTTAATGGAGAACAACCAAGTTACCGAGATTTTCCGTCAGACATAATATTCATTTATCCAAAGACCCCGGTATTCGGGGTCTTTTTTTATCGGATGTTTAAAATACGAAAGGTTGATCCGTTCAGATCAATATCATCCCCCACTTTAGACCCAGTTAGTTTTTGACCAAGGGGAGAATCCTGGGACACAAGAGTGATGTCCCCAGTCCTTTCACCGCCAAGACCTTTCGGGACCAGAGCAAATTGCTTGTCCCCCACTGGAGTCGAGAGAGTGAAGAGGACGGGAAGGACATTTTTTATTTCCCTTTTTAGAGAGAGCAGTCTTTTCTTTTCATCGTTAAGTGAATCTATCATTTGTTCTGCGAGCTGACGAGATTTGTCGGAATGGGATTCCATAGGGGTGGCTGAGTGGTCCCGCTCGAAGATAGCCGACTGAAGATGTTTCTCCAGAAAGGCAATTTTTTGGTCCAAAATGTCAGAAAGATTGATCATTTGTTGATTATATCTTCTCGAGACTCATCCAAAGGAGCCGGCAGGCATGAGTTCTGTGCGGTCGCCAGGTCTCTGACTGTTTGAGGATGGCGTTTTTGTCGTTCCTGTTTATGCCATATAGTTTTTCGATAGCTGTGCGTAATCCTAGATCACCAATTGAAAAGATATCCTGACGGTGGAGAGTGAAGATGAGAAACATTTCTACAGTCCAAGGACCGACTCCTTTGATCTCGAGTAATTGGGAGGCTATCTCTTCATCGGAGAGAGCTTCAAAAGACTCTAGGGTTATTTTGTTGTCTTCTATGGCTTGAGCTATATTTTTAACGTAGAGGGCTTTGGAGTTGGAAAGGCCAACCGAACGGAGTGTTTCTGCCTGGGTGTCTAACATCGCTTTCGGAGTGGGAGTCTCCGGATAGAGAGAGAGCAAACGATTAAAAATACTTTTTGCAGCTTTCATTGAAAGTTGTTGGCCAGTAACAATCTCAATGAGACTAAGAAAGCTATCCGGTTGCTGACCCCAGTATTCCTTAACGACGAAACTACTAAGAAGTTTTTTCATTACCGGGTCTCGAGAGAGATGTTCCTTGGTTTTTTCGTCCATGTAAGTGATGATAACAAAAAAGACCCCAGCTCGGGGTCTTTTTTGTTATCTAATTTTAGTTACTTTTACATGCCCATACCGCCCATGTCGGGGGCTTCAGGCTTTTTCTCTTCGGGAATGTCGGTGATGAGACATTCTGTGGTGAGAATCATACTGGCGACCGAAGCAGCGTTCTGAAGAGCCGACTTGGTAACTTTTACCGGGTCAAGAATGCCGGCTTTGATCATGTCCTCAAATTGAAGAGTTAACGAGTTGAAACCGTAGTTAAGGGTAGTACTCTCTTCAACTTTTCTGACAACCCAACCTGCATCTGCTCCGGAGTTAATGGCTAACCAACGAAGTGGTTGGCTGAGGGATTCTCTGACGATCTGAATGCCCACTTCTTCATCGGAGTTTTCGGCTTTGACCTTATCAAGAGCTTTGGCGGCTCTGATGAGGGCAACACCACCACCGGGGACGATTCCCTCTTCAATGGCAGCCTTGGTAGCGCCGACGGCGTCTTTAACTCTTTCTTTAAGCTCGTTCAGCTCTACTTCGGTAGCGGCACCAACTTTGATGACGGCGACTCCACCGGAGAGTTTGGCCAAACGCTCAGAATATTTATCTTTGTCGAATTCCGAGGTCGATTTGGAATACTCTTTCTTGATCTGGTCGAGGCGAGCCTTAATCTCTTTGGCGATGCCCTTGCCACCGATGATCTGAGTATTGTCTTTATCCGACCAGACGCGATCGGCACGACCGAGGTCTTCGATGGTGACGGAGTCGATCTTACGACCGGTGTCTTCGGAGATGAGAGTACCACCAGTCAGAACAGCGATATCCTGGAGGATGGCCTTGCGACGGTCACCAAAAGCCGGGGCTTTGACAGCTAAGATATTGAAGGTGCCACGCATCTTGTTGATAGCGAGGGTAGCAAGCGCTTCTCCTTCGATATCATCGGCGAGGATGACAATGTTCTTACTAACCTTCATGGTGTTTTCCAGGAAAGGAAGTAAGTCACTGATGGCGGAGATCTTCTGATCAGTAATGAGAATGTAAGGATTTTCGATAACGGCTTCCATGTTGCCCGGATCAGTGACGAAGTAGGCAGAGGCGTAGCCCTTGTCAAACTGCATACCATCTTTGTGTTCGATCTCGAATTCCATTCCCTTGGACTCTTCAACGGTGACGACACCGTCGCGACCGACGAGTCTGAGAGCTTCAGAAATTTTGGCTCCGATCTCGGGGTTCTGAGCGGAGATGGTTGCAACGGATTGCCATTCTTCTTCGGAGAGATCTTTTTTGATCTTTCCCAATTCAACAACAACGGCGTCAACAGCCTTGTCGATACCGCGCTTCATTTGCATGGGGTTGGCACCGGCGGCAATGTTCTTCATACCGGCGACCACAATCTGTTGAGCGAGAAGAGTGGCTGTCGTGGTACCGTCTCCGGCAATATCGTTGGTTTTACTGGCAGCTTCTTTAACCAACTGAGCCCCCATATTTTCGAATGGATCAGGAAGTTCAACTTCTTTGGCGACCGAAACTCCATCATGGAGGACGGTGGGGCCACCCCACTTTTTGTCGATGGCTACGTTGCGTCCCTTGGGACCAAGAGTAGTAACAACGGCTTTGGCCAGTTTATTAACGCCTGCGACTAGCTTTCCCCTAGCGTCTTCGGAAAAGATGATTTGTTTTGCCATATATTTTGTTTTAAAAATTAATTCTTTACAATGGCGAGAATATCGTCGAATCTCAGAAATTGATATTCGGTGTCGCCGATCTGGACTTCATTGCCTCCCCACTTCTTGTAGACAACGGTGTCTCCTTTTTTTACGGGAGACGAAGATTTAACGCCACGGTCATTGACCATGTCATCTCCAGCGGCGAGAACGGTTCCATATTGGGGTTTTTCCTCATGAGAATCAGGAAGATACAGACCCGAGGCGGTCTTTTTTTCTTGTTTGGCAGGTTCGACCAGGATATATCCCGGTCCGGGCTGCAATTTTTTAACGGTTAGAGTGTTAACCATATTTTTAGATGATTAGTAACAGCGGCGAGGATGAGTATACTACAGATACAACGTCGATTTGTACTTAATAATAGCACTCATTCCCCTAGAGTGCTATTTTTACAGAAATATTGGACTCTTGTCAAGAGCCTTAGAGAGCGGCTCCCTGGAAACCGGGGCAATTCGCTTTCGCCCAGCTTAAGAAGTCAGGCTGGCATTGAGGATTAGCCACTCCGCTTGGATCGGGCAGACAATCAACAAACTCCGTAGTCGGACAGGTGTATGAGACGGTGCCTTCTGTGCCGGTCAGGCGAAAGGAATCAATGATGGTCTGTTTGGCTTCATATGTTTGAGAAGAAACCACCGGAATGGTGGTGGAACCAGGGACAAAACTGAGGGAATATATTTTGGTCTTTCCGGGGATGTAGATGGTCCTGCCGGTGAGTCCTGCAGCCAGGAATTCCTCCTCTCTCTCGATGCCAGCGATGCCATTGACGGTGATCTCGGTCGAGCTAATGACGTTTTTGCTGGGTTTACCTTCGAAAGCAGTCAGAGCAATTTGATCCTGTAGGGCCAAGTACTCCAACAAAGTAGTTCCTGCTGCCAAGTCTTGGACCAGAATTTCGAAGGTGCTCTCATCCGGAGCTTGGTACTGGAAAAGGTATGGGAACTCCCCTGCGGAAACTATTTGCCAACTACTCGGGATTTGGACCGTAAAATTATAATCAATGCTGTCGACGGTTTGAAGGTCTGATGTAGGAGTAAGGTCGGAGGGAGTTTCAGAGGCAGGTGGGGGCGGGGCAGAGGGGAGAGGACTCATTGATGGAAGAAAGTTAGCTGCCAAGACGCCAACCAGAGTACCAACGAGGATCAAGGCAAAGGCTATGAGCACGATCTTGAGAGTACCAGAGGATTCTTTTCGGGGTTCCGAGTCCATGGGGGTCACAGAAGAGGGAGTGTATTCAGAGCTTGGGGTAGGTTCAAACGGAGGGGTTTCCACGGGAGGCATAGTATTCATGGGAGGAGTGAAATCCATATCCTGAGGCGGAAAAGTCCCAGACATAGTTTCGGGTTGAGAAGGAGGAAATGGCTCGGAAGATTCTACGGGTCTAAAGGGGATATGCTCTGTTTTATCTTCAGCCTGAGTAATCAGTTCGTCTTCTGGTGCGGGAATAATACCTGACTCAGGATCAGGGACGAGGTGAGTTTCCATCTGATCTGGGGGTGTCTCCATCGGGGGAAGAGGATCCTGTTCCGGTTGGATTACCGGCTGGTCGAGGGGTGGAAGAGGCTGGTCTTGAGTAGGAGGAACGGGGCTGGAATTGGTGTCTTGATTGGGATTGGGATTGTTGGGATCCATGATATCTTGGTCTTTCTTGATAATTTGACCTTGGAGCGGGAGGCTGCGAGGAGACTAAAAGTCCTTTGTCCCTGAGCCGGTTAAGAATCATGCTCAGGATACGAAGCTTCCCACCAGTATTGGTCTCTTTAATCAGTTTATACGCTTCTTCAAAATTTAGCCACTTATAATCATTAAATTCCGTAGCGGAGATGAGAAGATCGGTCGATTTGGCCTGAGAAATGAGGAAATAATAGTATTTTCCTTTCATGGTGACTGATTCACCCGAGTCGGTGGCCATGTCACGCAGGCCTTGTTTTCCCGGTGGAAACTCAATCTTGTCTTCGCCAACAAGTTCCGGCTTTTCGGCGTTCTTGACAAAGTCTTCGGTGACTTCATCGGAGAGTTCTCTTTGAAAGGCGGTCTCGAGAGTCTCTTTATTGTCTATCCCCCCTTGAGGGAGGGTCCACATATTGTGAATTTTTTGGAAGACGACCAATATTTTTTTATCATTCAGGAAACAACCAACGACACTGGGGCGAAGACCTTGACCACGGAGCTTATCAAGATCTTCAAGCGAGGGTACTCTGGGTGTATATTCCGGTTCTGATGGGCGAGGAGCTTGCACGGGAGGTTGAGGATGTGGTGTGAATTCAGGGCGAGGTGGAGGAGCACTTTCCCGCTGAGGAGGAGCAGGAGGGGGGGTGTAAGGTCTGGGGGCAGGGGCTGGCCGGGGCTCGTAACGAGGCTGGGGTGCAAAGCGTCTGTCATCGCGACGGGGATACTCACCTCTAGCTGGGGCTGAAGGCGGGCTGACGTTGACCTGGGACATGTCCATCGGCTTAGTTTCCCGATAGAATTTTTCGGTTGTCTGAGCAAGAACGGTAGCCCGATTGCCGGTTTCTGTTTTGGATATCGGGAGAGTGTAGGCCGGAAAAGGCATCGATATGGTTGCATTGACCGACATCTTGGTGAGAATCTGGTGCTTGGGTAGACTGACTAAGTCATCTTGGGTGTAAAGATTCCCCAGCTCGTTCATAAGTCTGTTGGCATCTGCGGCACCGACGACGAAACTAATGATAGTACCGGCATTACCAAAGATGGCGTCTTGGATCTCTTCGGGAAGCTGAGCGGTGTATTGATTGGCAAGAATTAGATTGAGACGATATTTACGGGCTTCGGAAAGGATTTTGATGAAGGAGGTGGTAGCGAAGTTCTGAAACTCATCGACGTAAAGGAAAAAGTCTTTTCGGGCACTCTCGGCGATGTTGGCCCTGTTCATGGCGGCAATTTGAATTTGTGAGATAAACATGGCACCTAAGAGAGCGGCATTGTCCTCACCGATTTTTCCCTGAGGCAGATTGAGAATAATAATTTTCCCCTGATTCATCATCTCTTCGAAGTCGACGGTGGACTCCGGGTGACTGATGATGTCTCTTATAGTAGGAGAGGTAATAAACTGGCCAACTTTGTTAAGAATTGGTGAGATGGCTTCCGATTGAAATTTTTCAGAGTATTTGTCGTACTCGTCGTGCCAGAAATTTATAAGGACAGGGTCTTTGACGCTTAAGAGATAGTCTTCGCGAAAAGCCTTGTTGGTAAGCAGACGAGGAACATCGAGGAGTGTAGTCCCCTGCCGATTGACCAAGGTGAGTAAGGAGTTGCGTAAAATATATTCGAGACGAGGACCCCAAGAGTTGCCATAGAGTTTGCTAAAAATGGATACAATGCCGGAAGCGACCATTTCACCATAGGCGGGATTTTTTACAAAGAGCGGGTTGAGATGAAATGACTTCCCGACGACGGATGGGTCGAGATAGGCAACATCTTTGATACGATCGTCGGGAATAAAATCGAGAAGCAGATCGGCTGTGTCGCCGTGAGGGTCGACCAGTGCAATACCTTCACCATGCCAAATGTCGTTGATGGCCATGTTGGCGAGGAGAGTAGATTTGCCGGTACCGGATTTACCTAGGATGTAGACATGACGCCGACGATCTTCTCCTTTTCTCATACCGAATAGATTCATGTGATTTTTGAATTCGGTTTTGGCGAAGAAATTTATTTCATTTTTTTCTGCCTCGGTCAAGCCCTCTTCTACGGGAAGATTTATCGGTGGCTCACCTTTAAGAGTTTTTCCCCAGGCAATGTTTTTAATGGAAGCCATATTGAGGTTAGGAATATGAAAAAGGGCTGATATTTCGTAGTAATTTAGATATTGCCTTTGGGAAGCGTACTTAGCGGAACGGTCCATGATAGACTTCAAAAGTTTTGATTGGTTGTAGGGTTTGGGGATGGTGAGTTTAAGACCGTTCCCTTCGGATGAGGAAAAGGTGCCATAAGCAGCGCCAAGCTGATGGAGGAGGTTTTTCGATTGGTCTTCGCTTGCGGTAATGGCTACCATGCGGATATCGGCGGAGTAGGCCGGATAAGCCAGCTTGGTCTCAATAAGAGTTTTCTGAGGGTGGGCTTTAAACTTCTCCGGCTCGGTGCTTACACCGCTGTCGAGAAACCCTCGGACTGCTTTTTGCCAGTTTTTGGGGGCAGCGAATAGACATATTTGAATTATGGCAGCCTGACCCGGAGATAGCCGGGAAAGGCCACCCAAGACAGAGGCTAGCTGGTCAACAGCTGAGTCATCAGTGGCATTGATGGGTAAATATGAGGGAGCCGAGAGTACCAGCCTGCCTGTTAGTGGCTGACCGTGAGATAGCCATTGAGGTAAGTAGTCGTCCATTGGGGTGATGAGGGCATTTGGATATTGAGCGGCGATTTGAGAACGAACCAAGTGTTCCATTTTTTCCGGACAAGCGATGACAAAAAATGTGGTCTGGTTAAGATTAATGATTTCCAGACAAATAGTATCGTAGGAGCTTAAAAGCCGGTCAAAAAAACCTGCCTTAAGAGATGTTTTTAGTGATGAAAGGAATTGGACAAAAGTAGATTGCCCAATGAGGGAGTCTTTAGCAGGTTTAATCTGCAGTACGGAATACTTGGGCAAGGCCATAGTTAAAGTATATACAAAATCACCCTTGAGGTGTATTGGTTGTCTGGTTAGCTGAAAGGACGGGATGAGCCTCAGCAGGAGCATCACCTTTAATTTCTTTCACTTCAGAAAAGAGGACGTTCTCAACAATGATGGCTTTGTCGGAAAAAAGCTTATTCAGCTCTTCTTTGATCAATTTTTCGATCTCGGTGCGTTGAATACCAATATCTTTAGCGTTGTATTGGCTGACAATGCTGGCAACGCGGGAGCGGGAGTAAGGACGGACTACCTTGGAGATGAAGTTGTCACCTATCTGCTCCCATAGTTCGGGGGCATTGGCTTTGTCGATCTTAAAGAGGATAGAACCTTCAATGAATACAACTTTGTTGTCCTTGGTGGAGACGACGATAGGCTCGTCACCGAGGGCTTCTTTTTGACTCAGATCAAAGCCGTGACGAATGGTGTACTCGAGAATCTGACCATTAAAAAGCTTGGCAATTTGCCAAAAAGGAATCTTGAGGTGGAGACCCGGTCCCCAGACGCGTTTGAGCACGCCTAGACCACGGTCGTAGACGCAAGCAACATGCCCAGGAGGGACGGAGATAAAAAAACCGCCGACCACTTCGTCGACCAAGAATGAGACAACCAGCTTATCAAAATCAGCCATAAGTCCTTACATTATACCCCCGATGATGACGGTGGTGTGGCCGGAGGGGTCATCTCAGGAGTGGCCTCAGCCTCAGCCGGCTTGTGGGTAAGTGAGTAATAAAGGTACAGGCCGTGCTCTACCAGCCTTTTAACAATAGAGAAGGAAAGGGAGGTAATAATGAAGACTTTCTTGCCTGCGGGTAGGAAGATGAAGACAATAAAGCAAACCACCGGGAAGATAAGAACCAGAGAAATAAAGTCTTTTCTGTTGGGCTTGACCGGAGCGAAGTAGAGATGAAAGGCTTCGTTGATACCGATCATGGCCGACTGGATGAGGTTGAGGGTGTTGTTTGTCTGAGAGAGGTCATATTCCCCAAGGAACATAAGATTGACCGGACGGTTGATGGCGGGCATAAAATCATAAAGAAGGTGGAAGTCGGCGCCTTCCAGTCCGGTCTTGAAGATACGATAAAGCATGATAATGATGACGAACTGGATAATGATGTTGACGATCTCGGAAAAAATTGCTCCGGGGCTTTGACGCATGATCTTTTTGGTTTCAGCCGCTTTTCTCACCGGATCGTCGGCATACTCTTTCTGGATCTTATGGACCTTGAGTGCAATTTCATACTTATCTTTGTCAGACTTGGAACCGGCCAGGTCAATGGGGAGCAAGATGAGACGGACAGCGACAGCAAAAAAGATGACAGCAATACCCATGTCAGGTTCCGGCATCACCTGCCCTACTAACCAGTAGAGGCCGACAAGGATATTGAAGAAAGGTTGATAAATGAACGTCTCAAAAATTTCCATTATCTACAAAAATATTATCCCAAAACACGATCCAAGTGTTTTTTTATTTTCTTATCGAAGTTTTGGGTATGAAAGTAGGCGGAATCAAGAGCAACGTCCTCGGTGGTTATCTTTGGCTTCATGTACAGATATTGAAAAATGAAAAAGAGCGTATTAAATGGTATGAGCAAGAGAGTGAAAGGTGAGGTTGGTGGTGAGTCAACACCTTTCTTTCTGGAGAGAGAGTAAGCATTGGCCAGATGTTTTCTTACCCAGGAGTTTTGAGCGAGAAAATGCTGGTGAGTGTGAGAGCGATCAAAGACGGGAGAAACAAACAGAACTTCGTGGGCTGTATAGAGATTGTGTTTGTGTTTTGGAACCGTAAGGGAGCGATGTTCAAGCCAGAGATTAGGACAAAAGGTATGAGCAGCGCTGTCATAGGACTGACCGGGAAGGCGGCGAGTGGAGAAGAGAGAGAGGGTCAAAAGAACAAACGGCCTGGTCAGCCAGAGAGAGTGGTTGGCAGTAACAATAAGAAGATCTATATCATCACGCTCTGCAGCGCTACCGACAGCAACGGAACCGGTGACTGCGACCAGATGAATAGTGGGAATAACCGAAAGAATGGTGGCAATTTTTTGGGCACGGGACATTTTTTGCTTCGAGAACTCGAGATATTGACGTTTTTTCTCCAATGAGGCCGCACTAGCCGGGATGGAATCCAGGTTTTTCGAGAGGCGCTTAAGGGAAACCGTGTCAGGAAAAATCAACCAGAAGTGAATTTCTTCAGATGAAAGAGGGTGGTCAAAAAAGTCAGAATATGCGAGAGTTTTTTTGATTGCCCTGTCCAGACTAATCATTTGTTTATTGCCCAGTTCTCCCGGTGGAGGAAATGCCATACTGGTTAAGTACTTGCCTAAAGCCCTGGTTAAGAGTCTCAAGAGTTTTAGCAACATCTTGGCCAAGGGTGATGCCATTGACGGCGTCTTCGAGGTACTTAATCAGTCTGGCGTTTAAACCGGTGGCTGAGTCCTGAGTATTGCCGGCGGTGTAAAAAGATCTGGCAGATTCAAGACTGTTAACAAAAGGGGCGATGACAGGATTGTTCTGAGCAATGGTAGCAACAGCTTTATGAGCCGGGGGTTGGGGGTATTCCCTATCTTTGGCGGCCGACTCGAAGAGAATCTGTTGGGCTTGAGCTGAGGCGAGGAAGTTCAGGAATGTCCAAGCTTCTTTAGGATGTTTACCGTTCCTGGGAACTCCTTCGAACCAGACCGAAGCCCAGTTAATTACATCGGAGTCAGGAAGCTGAGGAACGGGAACAACTCTCCATGCGAGAGTGGGATTGATCTCTTTGATCTCACGGGCTCTCCAGGTGGGGGCGAAGATCATGGCAACTTTTTCATTGGCAAAAGCGACGACCGAGCTGGGAAGCGTGTCATCCCAAACGTGATCTTTAGTAACGAATTGAGTGTAGTAGCGGAGGGTAGTTTCCAGTTCCTCGCCTTTCGGGTCATAGAGGTTAACACCGGATTGGAAGAGCATGAGGGAAACAATGTCCGGCCAGTGATCGACATTGGTGGTGTTACCAAGAGCAACTCCGGCACGGTTGATCTTGCCGGTGAGGGCGTCAACATCCTTTAGGGCACGAGCAGCGGAATCGAGGTCCTCCCAAGTCTTGGGAGGTTGGAGGGACTTTTGCTGGAACATGGTGTTGTTGATGAACAAACCAAGACCCTCGGCAGCCAGGGGGATGCCATAGACTTGGGTGTCTACTACCAGAAGTCTGTTGATGATGGGGTAAAAATTGGTGGACATTTCCGTGGCAGAGATGGTGTTGGCAGGAGAAGGTAAGAGATTGCTGGCGAAAGCGGGTAGCCAGGTGGTGTGGAGCCTGACAATGTCCGGGGGGTTATTACTTTCGAGTGCCGTAGCTAAACGATCCTGATAGTCTTGAGGGGCTTGAAGCTGGTAATCAATCTTAATCGAGGGATTTTGTCTTTCAAATTCATCGATCAGGGGTTTCATCACCTGAACAGGTTCCCAGAGACCCCAATATGTAAGAGTAGTCGCCTGACCCGGAGTAACTTGTCTGGATTCCGATGGTCCCCCAGCGAGGAGTCTGGAGATGAAGAAAATAATGAGACCAAGGAGGAGAAGTCCTCCAGCGATGGGAAGAATGATCTTTAAGAGTGATGGTTTGACTACCGGGGCTTCGGCGGCACTGGGAGGACGATATCCGGGAGGTGGAGGAGAAGCTTCTTCCGGCGCAGGAAGGGGCTTGGAACCGGATGGAACCGGAGACGCACCATTGGCCGGAGGCAAAGGGGTGAGATTGGTTGGTCCGGGAAGCGGAAATTGATTATCCATAAATGATCTTTCAGGTTAAAATGGTTTACATCTCAAGTATACCAATTTAATGATGATTTTACGGAATTTTTTACTCTTTACGCTGGTGTTGGTGTTGATGTCGGTAGCAGCACTTGTTGGATATAACCTGGCTTTTAACAAGCTTATCTTTCCCAGGACTACAATTGCAGGCGCAGAGGTGAGTGGTTTAGACAAGGAAAGTGCGCTTAGTTTAATCGAGCTTTATTACACGAACGATCCCAATAATGTCATTCTTAGGGGGGGCAGAGAGGATAATGTCAGATTGACATCATTCGAGGTCAATCGTAATTTCGTCTGGGCAGTGGATCAGGCATTGGGAATGGGAAGAGCAGGTAACCTTCTGACAAGATTAAACGATCAAATAATGGGGTTGAAAGATGGCCGGGATATAAACGTACCGATCAAGTACGATGCGGATGAGCTGGAGGGAATTTTGGATCAAGTCGAGGATGAAATGAACACCGAACCTGTCTGGCCAAAATTGACAATTGAGAAAGAAGAGGTAGTTTTAGTCGAGGGCAAAAACGGGATGAGATTGATCAGAGACACACTCAGGTCGGAGATTCTTCGTCTTTTGGCTTTACCCGGTAAACACTTACTGGATGTGCCAATGCAGGTGGTGATGGCCGAGGAGGAGGAAGTTCAGGCAAACAAAGCAAAGGAAGCAGCTAAAAAGTGGTTAGGAAAGAAGCTGATTTTAAAGGGAAGGGATAGTCAGGTAATTATCGATGATGAGGAGATATTGAACTTGTTCGGTCTATCCGGGACTACAGTTAACGAAACCGGGTTTGAGGCATTGATAGAGAAGATCACTCCCAAAATCGAAACTCAGGCCAGGGACGCAGTATTTGTTTTTAAAGATGATCGGGTAAACGAATTTCAACCGGAAATAGTCGGGTCAAAAATCGACATTCCATTGTTCAAACAAGTATTAGGAGAGACCTTGTACAATCCCGAGAAAGGAGAGTTGGAAGTAAGCTTGATACTGACCTATCCGGATATCACTACCGGAGATATCAATGATTTGGGAATCAAGGAATTAATCGGCAGAGGAAGTTCGGAGTTTGCCCATTCAATTCCCGGTAGAGTCTTCAATGTTAACTTGGCCTCTACAAGAATCAGCGGTGTTTTGGTGCCACCCGGAGAAGAATTTTCTTTTAATGCGGTTGTGGGTGAGATCTCCAGAGAAACCGGTTATCAAAGCGCATATATCATCAGCGGAGGAAGGACTGTACTCGGAGATGGAGGAGGTGTTTGTCAGGTATCGACAACTGTTTTCAGAGCAGCACTTAATGCGGGGCTGCCAATTACGGAGAGAAAGGCTCACGCTTACCGGGTTGGCTATTATGAGCAAGACAGCAAGCCGGGAATAGACGCTACGGTTTACAACCCAACTGCAGATCTTAAGTTCAAGAATGATACCGAACATCATATATTAGTGCAGACTTACGTAGACACAAAAACGATGAAGATGAGGGTGGATATTTTTGGAACAAAAGATGGCAGGGTGGCGAAGATCTCCGAGCCAAGAGTTTCCGGTCAAACTCCCCCGCCGGCAACGATGTATGTTGACGACCCAACCCTGGTTAAAGGGACCAAGAAACAAATTGATTGGTCTGCTTGGGGAGCCAAGGTTTCTTTTGATTACACAGTAGAGAAGGGTGGTCAAATGGTTTATGAAAAAACTTTTTACAGTAACTACCAACCATGGCAGGCAGTGTATCTGGTGGGAATGAAAGAATAGATAGTCGAGTAAAATAGAAGAATGAAAGTATTAGCCATTGAATCAACTTGCGATGAGACTGCTGCCGCAGTGGTTGAGGGTGATGACAGAGGAATTAGAGTTATCACTAATATCGTAGCCAGTTCGGCGGATATTCACACCAAATATGGAGGAGTGGTGCCGGAGGTGGCAGCCAGAGAACAGATCAAATCCATAGTGCCTGTGTTGACTGAGGCTTTAAACGGAACCGAGATGAAAGATGTCGATGCGATCGCCGTAGCATACGGGCCTGGGCTTATTGGGAGTCTACTCGTGGGTATTGAAACAGCCAGAGCATTGGCCTTAGCCTGGAATAAGCCTCTAATCAGAGTCAACCATATCGAGGCACATGTGGCAGCCAACTGGATACTAAGTGAGGTTCGAAAGACAACACCAAAATTACCAGCTATCGGACTGATAATAAGTGGTGGGCACACTGACATCGTTTTGGTTGAGGATTATAAGCATTGGAAGTGGATAGGCGGAACGGTGGATGATGCAGCCGGGGAGGCCTTTGATAAAGTGGCAAGAATATTGAGACTTCCCTATCCGGGAGGTCCTTCAATCCAGAAAGCGGCCGAGATTGTGGACGAGACTTTTGAAGTCAGCAAACTCCCTAGACCGATGATCCATGAGCACAACTTAAAAATGAGTTTTTCCGGATTAAAAGCGGCTGTGGCCAAGGTAGTGGGAAAGGAATTAAATCCAGACCAAGTTAACGGTGTGGCCAGAGAGTTTAATGAAGCAGTGGCGGAGGTGCTGGCAAGGAAGACTGCCGAGGCGATCAATGTACATCAACCAAGGACTCTCTTAGTAGCCGGTGGGGTAGCAGCAAACAAGATGATCAGGGAAAAATTACAGGAGATGGCTTTGAGCAAAGGATTGGATATTTTTCTGCCAGAGCTGAGATATTGCGGGGACAATGCTGCGATGGTGGGAGCAGCGGCAATACTGAATCCAGACTATATAGAGATCGAGAATTTGGGTCCGGAACCAAGCCTGATGTTATAATTCTCTCAGCACTGATCGGACCAGTCATCCGGGAGCCAGAGAAGAAAGAGCGTCAGCTTAAGTAGAACTCACAAAGAGAATAATGCACGAGGTGGTACCGCCTGAGATGGCCCTCGCCTATTTCCAATCTATACTGGAAGTAGACGAGGGTTATTTTTATTTATATCTAATGCAAAAACAATTTGATTTTAACCAGACAGAACCAGAGCTAATTAAACTTTGGGAAGAAAGTGGAGCCTTCACACCTCCGGATGGTAAAGAGATATCAGCTTCGGGAATGAAACCTTTTACTATCATCATGCCTCCACCAAATGCCAACGATCCGCTGCACGTGGGCCACACTATGTTCGTGACCGTCGAGGATATTTTAATCAGATACCACCGGATGTTGGGAGAGGCTACTTTATGGCTTCCGGGAACTGATCATGCAGGAATCGAGACTCAATTCGTTTTTGAGAAAAAGCTGGCTAAAGAAGAGAAAAGCCGCTTTGATTTTGACAGAGAGACTCTTTACCAGATGATTTGGGATTATGTGCAGGTGAACTCCGATTTGTCGGTTACACAAATGAAGAGGTTGGGAGCTAGCGCCGATTGGAGCAGATTCAAGTTCACACTAGATAAAGACATTGTGGACGAGGTAATTAAGACGTTCATCAAACTTCACGAGGATGGTTTGGTTTATAAGAGCGAGAGATTGGTTAATTACTGCACCCGCTGTGGCACTGCTTACTCCGATTTGGAGGTGGAGCATGAGGAGAGGGAAGATAAATTGTATTTTATTAAATACGACGAGATCACCGTAGCCACAACCAGACCGGAAACTTTATTGGGAGATGTGGCAGTGGCAGTTCATCCAAATGACTCGAGATATAAACACTTAATCGGCAAGGCAGTTCATTTGCCTCTGACAGATAGAGAGATCGTGATAATTGCCGATAGTTCCGTCGATCTCGAATTTGGAACAGGGGCGGTAAAGATTACCCCGGCTCACGACCAGAATGACTGGGAAACAGCTGAGAGAGCAGGAATGAATTTGCACGAAACAGTGGTGAATCATCAGGTAATCGATACGACGGGAAAGATGAATAAGAATGCGGGAGAATATTCGGGGATGAGCGTTGCGGCCGCAAGAGAAAAGATTGTTAATGATTTAGGAGAGGCGCTGGTGGAGGTAAAGCCATATACCCACAGTGTGGGAACTTGCTACAGATGCCATAGAGTGATTGAGCCTTTACCAATGAGTCAGTTCTTTATCAAGACAAAACCCTTAGCAGAGAAGGCACTAGAGGCACTGGATAATAACGAGACGATTATCCTCGGGGCAGGAAGAGAAAAAATCCTACGACACTGGTTAACGAATATCAGAGATTGGAATATCAGCAGACAGATCGTTTGGGGTATTCGAATGCCGATCTGGTATATGGGTGAGGATCGAAATAATTTTGTGGTGTCGGTTGAGAAGCATGGTGAAGGATATGTTCAAGAAACAGATACTTTTGACACATGGTTCTCTTCAGGTCAGTGGCCGGTGTTGACATTGAAGCTAAACAAGCCAGGTGACTTTGAGGCATACTATCCGACCAGTGTGATGGAAACGGCGTATGAGATCCTTCCCTTCTGGGTGATGAGGATGATGATGTTGGGAATATATATGACCGGTAAATCACCTTTTAAATACGTATATTTGCATGGACTGGTAAGAGACGAGAAGGGCCAGAAGATGAGCAAGAGCAAGGGAAATGTGATCAATCCTTTAGAGTTGACAGCCAAGTACGGAACCGATGCCCTAAGGTTTGCTTTGGTAATGAGCACTGTTGCCGGACAAGACAGCAACACAGGAGAAGACAAAATTAGAGGAATGAGGAACTTTGCTAATAAAATATGGAATGCGGCCAGATTTGTGAGTGAGTTTGAAAGTGAGAATGTTAAGGAGAATGTTGAGTTCGATAAACATTTAAGAGAAGTAGTAGACGAAACAACAAAACATCTTGATGCTTTGCGTATCGGACTGGCAGCCGAATACATTTACAACGAATTTTGGCATTGGTTCTGTGATAGTGAAATCGAGTTGGCAAAGAAAGGTGAAATATCAAAAGTCCAACTTAAGGATGGTTTGAAAACACTACTGAAACTTCTTCATCCGTTCGCCCCATTCGTTACCGAGGCAGTGTGGCAGGAGCTGTATTCCACGGAGGGACTACTAATT
Source organism: uncultured Pseudomonadales bacterium (assembly GCA_964648275.1). Classification (GTDB taxonomy): domain Bacteria; phylum Patescibacteriota; class Microgenomatia; order UBA1400; family MFAQ01; genus CAIQPO01. The sequence continues at coordinate 20,420 of CAZYOB010000007.1, read as the reverse complement.
TCGGCTACCTGGCCGAAGTAGTAGCCGGCTTACTGAAACCTGATATCCCCAGAGAGCAAGAAGAATAAAGATGCCGTCAAAGGGTACTCTATATCTGATGTCGGCATGGTAGATAACAGTGGTAATAATTAGCGAAAGAATCACAAGATACAAAGGGGTAACTAATTTCTTTTTTGCTTTCGATAAAAAGAGATATCTGTATAGTCCTAAAAGCAATCCGGGAATAACAAGGCCGGCAAAGGCATAATGACTGTATCTCATGGCTATATCAAAGCCCGGTTGATTTGAGCTTGGCCATGAAACATTTCCAAAGAATAGATAGTAAAGGTCGGTAAACTTATGAAGGATCAGAGTTGGTTCTTGTTTTAAGCAATCAAGTCCATGCCGATAAAAATAGTCGGAGTTGGTGAAGGGCTGATCGAAGGTTTTTTCTTTCAGGAAGCCTCTCTGGACGAACACAGGTGGGCCAAAACACCAACCTGCGGAATCATTGACCGAGAGGTATCGACATTGACCTTGGGCAAATACCAAACCACCGTTCAAGGAAAAGGCAGTGGATATTCCACTTAGAGAATAGTTGATGCTTATCATGAACAGGGCGGAGAAAAGGATGCTTGTCGATAACGTGAGCAGCTGGTCGAGGTGGTGATAGGTTTTTTTATTTATAATAATCCAGGTCAGACAAAGCAAACCTGAAATAAAAAGATTGGCCCTTACCATTGAACCAAGTGCCACAATCGGTGGCAACAGGATCATAAGGATATAATTTATTTTTTTTGTGACAATTTTGTAGGTGAGCCAGGTTATTAACACCAGGAAGAAGGTGGCTAAGTTTTCGCTGAGTAAATAACCGGTATAGTCTATCCAGGGATAATAGATCGTGAGAGTAAAAAGAAAAACGATCGCCAATCTTTTTGAAATTATTTTTCTGGCAATATCAAAGAGCAAGAGGCAGGTAAATATTCCAATGAAACTTTGTGCGATGGCTACTAATTGATAAAAGTTGTCCTGACTAATTTTTGAAATGAAGTGAAGGAATAATGAGTATCCAGGAGGATAAAATATATTAATTGGCGAAATAAAATTTCTGGATATCCTGGTAGCGGTGATTAGGTATGACTGCATATCAGAAAACTGATATTGACTGAGTGGATGGATGATTGAGCTGAAAATGTAGCGGAATATGAATCCAAGACCAAGTAGAGGCAGAATTACGTTATTTTGAAATATGCCAGTATTCTTGACCACAAGGCTAGTCTAAAGGATTTTTATTCCTGTGACTAGAGAAACAATTAAGGACTGATTATTCTGCTTTGCTGGTTTCGGAGTCTGGAGTTTTTTCGGCTCCGGTAATAGCCTCTTCACCTTCTACCTTGGCAGGTTCTCCTTCAGTAGTTTGTGCACCTTCTTCACCTTCAACTACAGGAGGAGCTATTACTTCCTCTTTCTGAGGTTCGGAAAGAGAGACGACTACCAGATCTAAATCGGTAGTGATCTCAACAGCTGAGGGTACCTTGGCGTCCGAAACATTGAGATGGTCACCAATTTCTTTGAATCCCGAGATATCGAAGGTAATGCTGTCAGGAATATCCGTAGGTAAGGCTTCGACTTCAATTTCGTTGATGGATTGGTTAAGAACGGCTTCGCCGGTCTTGATGAGTTCAGCTTCTCCAACGATCTCAACAGGAACATTGGCAGTAACTTTTTCTTTGAGGTTTACCTGATGAAGGTCGACATGAAGTTTTAAGTCGGTAATGGGATCAAAATGTAGGTTGGAAATTAGAACTGGACGATCTTTCTCTTCACCTTCAACTTTGACGTAGACAACAGAGGTTTCACCGGCCTCTTTATAGACACGCTCAAAGTCTCTGAGTTTAAGTTGAATAGCAGTGCTGTCAGTCGTTTTGCCAAAAAGATTGGCGGGGAGAATACCCTGTCTTCTTAATTTTTTGAGTTTCTTTCCAAAAAGCTCTCTTTTTTGAGCTTCAAGATTGTACTTGGTCATGGGACGTATTGTAGCTTACAGAGGCATGCTTTAGCAAGTTCAGTAGCCCAAACCGAGACCAAATGTTGTTGTTTGGGGAGGTAATTGGACGGCGAGAGAGCCTTGGACGGTTTGGATTTCGTGAGTGATGGCCAGAGGACGAGTGTTTTCGGCAATCTTAACCATGAGGAGAGTGCCTTTATCAGTAGCTCCCGGTTGGCGAATCTCGGTAAACGAAAGGGCTGTCTTTGCCGGATCGAAGGTGGATTTTAGAGGAGTATCAAAACCGATGAAAACCTCATGATCACCTGAGGGGCTGAAGGTGAGAGGAATCTGAAAGTACTCAGATTGACCGTGTTTCATCTTGGTAAAACCACTTTTCAGAAGGGATGTTTGACCATCAACCTCGATCTTAGTTATTTCTGATCCGGAAGGAGTAAATAGTTGGTAAATAAGTTGATATGGTCGATTTAGAAGTCCGAAGTCGTTTTTGAACGAGTATTTTAGACGGTATTCGTGATTAAACCGGTCGGTGCCGAGGGTGACGGAGTGAGCCATATCTCTTTTGAGTGAGTGATTAACTGGTGCATATATTAGATTGGATTCGTTGAGATAGGTAACCTGATTAAGACATTCCCTGTAGGCGCCCAGACCCGAATGGCAGGGAAAATCGGAAACAATTCCAGAGATGGGGAGTCTGGCAATGGCAGTTTGAGCCGTTTCATCCGAGGAGAAAAGCTTGATATTCCCCTCTTCTATTTCAGAAATGATCGACCTGCCAAGAGTAAGAAGTGATAATTTGCCGGTATTAAAGGCTGTGAGATAATAATCGACCACTGCCTTCGAACTGTCGGTATCTGAACTGCTTGATCTTAGATCTTGGGCTGTAACAACTTGGCCATTAATTTCCAAAGCGTTGTTCTCGTTGATCATTTTTTCGAAGAAGCTTTTGTTGAGGCCAACCAGGGAGTCCAGTCGAAGACCAATTGTCCTATCAAGGAACCAGATGATGTATTCCGCCGTTTGAGAAAAATCGGCGGGATAATTCATATCCTTAAATTTATAGTCATCCGATCCTGTAACACGAGCCAGCATTTCGGGAGCTTTTGCCTCCCCTAAGGCTACGGCATCAATGTTTTCGGGAATCCATGTTTTAACTTCAGTAATCCTACCGCTTTCAATGGTGAAGACAATCAGTTGTTTTATCAGTCCTCCGGTTGGTCTAATTTCATCCTGATCTTGGATCAGAACACCCAGTTTGGTAGTTTTGTTTGGCTTTAGGATGACGGGCAAAACCTCGGTTAGCTTCATTGCTTGAGTCAGTTGTTGATCTATCTTTCCCAAATGAGCATACTGTGGGCTTTTTTTAATTTTTAAGACTACCCTTTCCGGTAGTTTTTTTGACTCCAGAGATACTTTAATTTGAATTAGGTTTTCATAAACAAGTGCCAGGTTTGACTGAAGTGCGAGAATAGATCCTTCGGGATCAATAATTGTCTGGGTATCATGAAGGCTTTTGTATATCTTGTCGGCCAAAACGTAGGTTTGCTGTAAATTTTCCAAGCTTAGGGCGAGGTAGTTGTTGAAGGCAAAAAGATTTACTAATTCCTCCCCCATCTGAGGATTAATCAACAATACAACAGGCTTAATAGGTTCTAGAGTAATTTCACTTAAACGGTTATAGTAGCGCAAATTTTTTACTTCTAGAACAGATTTTTCCAACTCCCCTTTTCCCGCCAGATCAAGTGATCTATTTAGACTGGCATATTCTTTTGACATTGACCAGGCGAATACTCCCGCTGTGGCAGCATATAGAAAAAGTACGAGAAACAAGATTTTTATGGATATGGCCAGGAATCGGTTTTTGAGCTTGGCCCCATGTCTTTTAACATTTATTTTTGCCAGGGAATTTTTAATACTTACGATTTTTTTCTTTATAGGAGAGACTTGTGAATGTTCCAGCTGATAATCTTCCTGGACCGAGTCTTGTTTTGATTGATCAATAATACTTTTTAGTTTTTGCTCGAAATCAGTGTCCGGACGCCAGCCGAGAACAATTTGAGTCTCATTTCCCAGAGCGTAGAATTGGGCTTCTTCCTGGTAGTTGGTTAGGTCTGACTCTATATCGAAGAGGCCTTTATCATCGGATAGAGTTGATTTGAGAAGAAAACCCATCTCGAGGTCAGTGTACTTATCACCGAAGACCCAAAAAGTCTTTCCAGCCGTGCTATTCAGAAACAGGGTTTTGATGATCAGGGTGACAAGGTCGTTTATATATAAAGGATAGAAAAGATTTTTCCCCTTGGTCGAGGTGTGCCAGTGCAAATCCTGAATCGACTGCCAAAGTAACTTGTCCAGAAAGGTAACTGGTTGTGGAAGGACATCCTGATAAAGGTCTCTTATTAGTAAAAGTCTATATAGAGGAGGTGATTGGTTTAGGGAACCAAGTAAATTTTTGAGATAGCTGACCTTTTCAATATTAATTTTTTCGGCGAAAACGAGGCAGATGGCGATTTTTATATTTTTGCTTTGGCAAGCTTGAATTAATTCGATGATCTCTTGACTGAGACTGGTGATGTCAGCACTTAAATCTGCAAGATACACACAGTAAGTTGCTGATTTAAGTCCATGGTCTTTTTCGAAATGAACTTCTGAAAATTCAGCCAATTTAAGAAATATTTCAGAGAGTTTCTGATTATTGGACTCGATGGCAATAGAGGTAGATTTCCGAGGCATTTATTAAAGTATACCGAATAGAAAAAATCCTGTATTTCTTTTCACAACAAATTAGTTAGTACATTTTTCTATTCCTCTTATTGTGCTTGTTAAACTTTTTTTCTCGTGCATAGATTGGTGTATTTTTGTTATAACCTTTCACACATGAAAATCTATGCCTAGCCTTAAATTACTTTTCCACATGGTTATTTGATTAAAAAACCGCCTCGGAAGGCGGTTATGAAAGCTTATAAATTAATTACTTTATCGAGAATCCAAGGCCTCGTTAACTAATCTATCAGCGTCCTGATTCTTTTCTCTAGGTACCGTCATAAATGAAAGTTTGTCGATGATATTGTTTTCCCTTAACCAGTTGATCAGTGAGACAATTTCAAGACGCAACTCAAGAAGGTGGGGTTGTTTAACTTTATAAATGCCGGTAATTTGTCTGACAATTAATTCCGAATCGAGGACGAAACGGAGTTTCTCGGAGACGATCTTTTTTTCTTTTAGGTTCTCCAGGGCTCTAATGACGGCTGTATACTCGGCAACATTATTAGTGGTTTCCCCGATAGTTTCGGAGAGAGTGAATAGCACCTTGTCGTCTGTGGTAGCAAAGACTCCAATTCCAGCCGGCCCAGGGTTACCTCTTGAGCCACCGTCGGTGTGAATTTCTATGAAGGGGTGTTTTTTGGTCATTGGTCCTTATTGTAAACAAAGAACAGGGCTAAGAACAGGATGAGCTTGTTTTGGGGAAGGGTGATCCAATAATGGTCGAAGCCTCCCGTAAGCAGAAATAAGGAGATCAATTCGATGAGCCGAGGATGACGAAGGACCTTGGCTTTAATAGTATAGTAGCCGAGGATTAATAATCCCAGAACGCCTGTTTCGGCAACAAACAATAGGAAGATGTTGTGAACCGGCTGAATCAAAGGGGGAGTGATTTGGTTCTCTGGTAGGACATTGACCAGGGCAGAGAAAAAACCTCCCAAACCGACACCAAAAAGGGGATATTGCCAAATTATATTAAGGGTGGGAGAGAGAAGGTAGAAGCGATTTGAAAGTGATTCCGATGAGTCAATGAGGGGCTTGATTAGAAAAATGAGAAGGGGAAGGGTTAATACCAGCAGAAGGCGGTTCTTTTTGAAGAATCCAAGTAGATATAGTACGGTAGTGACAATGGCGGTCTTGGAAAAGGAAAGTACTATCCCAACAAAAGAAATTATTTTTGCCAGCTCGGATGAACTTTTGAGACGGAGAATAAACAAGGAGATGAGGAGAAACCCCGCCAGTGAATTGGGATGGGAGAAAGTAGCATAAGGACGGAGAAGAAGTCGGCCGTTGATGACCATTTTTGCAAGTTGCGGAGTAGATTGATTAAAACTTCTCTCTCCAAGGTAATACAAAACTCCACCGAGGGAAGCTTGGGTGAGGAGGTGAATGACCTCCAATAGAACAATAAAGGTGACAGAGATAGTAAGAGGATAAATAATTGTCTTCAGTTTTACGTGATTAAGATGAAGACAGAGTATCAGGAAGCTATAGAGTAACCAGCGGAGCCAGATGAATAGGGAGGCAAAGGGAGAAATAGAGAAAAGGAGATTGAGGAAAATGAAAAGAATTAAAGGTAGTAAAGGACGGAAATGTCTTTTGAGGAATTTAATTATTTCGGGGAGATTAATTAATGTATAGAGGAGAATGAGTGCATCAGTGAGGTAAAGGGTGGGGGACAGATAATCCAATCTGAATCCACCTACCTGGGAGAATGGTCCCCAAAAATGCTTTCCCAGTTGTGTAGGGGAAAATAGAATAATCAGAAAAAGAAGTAATCGTCCAATCACTAAGACGGATTGTACACGAGAGGTAAATTTCCTTAAACAGGGATTATGTACATCTGACGGTAGGGAGCTTCTCCACGTGACTCGGTCTTGACTCCATCAATCTCGGAGAGAATCATATGAACAATCCGGCGCTCATAAGAGCTGAGGTTAGGTAGGATGATCTCTTTTTGGAGATCAAGGGCTCTTTGGGCGGCATTGTTAGCTAATTCTCGAAGAGCTTCCTCGCGGCGCTCCTGATAGTCGTTGACATTGAGATGGAGTTTTGGCCAGAAGGCGAATCGCTGAAAAAGGATAAGGGAAAAGATCATCCTAAGGGCTGCAAGACCTTCTCCATGACGGCCAACAAAAACACCGGCTCTGTCCAAGGGAACAGTCAAAGAAATGTTTATATTTTCTTCTTCGGTAACCTCGATAACTATCTGATCTTCAGTGAGACCAAGAAGGGTAAGAATATTACTGAGAACTTCGGTAACTTTGGCACTATCCATATTATTTGTTAACTTTGATAATCTTAAGCTTTACCAGGAAGGGTTTTAAACCTCCCCAGCCGGAGAAATAATACTGTTGGACGATCGAAAAGAGAGTAGAGATGACCCAGTAAAGAACAAGACCCGATTGAAAGTTGATAGAGATGACCGAGGTCATGATGGGCATCATATAGACCATTTGTGTCTGCATGCTAGCGGCCATTTCAAGACTGTCTTCCTCTTTTTTCTTCTCGGTACCGGATTTGGGATTTTTAACATGAGATTCAATGCCCGATTGCATCATAAGAGAGAAAATAAACTGGGTAATGCCGGCGAGGATAGGGAGGATATAAAACTGGTCGGGTTTATTGAGGTTGAGGTAAAGGAAGTTGGGATTAAGGGCGATCCCGTCGACTTCTGTTTGTCCAAGAAATTTCATAAAGACTTGGTAGAGAGCGATGAGGACAATAATCTGGACTATTTGGGGAAGGCAACCGGCGGCAGGATTTATGCCATTTTGTTTGTAGAGCTCAAGTTGAGCTTGCTGGAGTTTAGCCTTGTCAGTATGTTTGGACTTGAGCTTATCCAGAGCTGGTTTGAGGTCCTGCATTTTCTTAGCCGACTTGATGGTAGGAATAACAAGAGGGAGTAGGACTACTTTAATGAGAAGAGTAAGGGCGATGATGGAAAGTCCAAGATTACCACCGAACAGACCATAAAAGAAAAGGAGTGGTTGATAGATGATATTGGTGATGAATGAAAACATAACTATTTGATTTTATCAGGTACAGGGTCAAAACCTCCCTGAGAGAAAGGGTGACAGCGAGCAATCCTTTGAATTGATAATCTAAGCCCAGTGATAATACCATAACGTTTTATAGATGTATGGGTGTATTGTGAACAGCTGGGGGTAAAACGGCAAGCAAATGTAGACCCAAACAAAGTCTGTCCTATCGAATGGGTGATGGGGGAGATGACATTCTTATATATGGACAACAGGAATGAAGTCATTGTTCGAGGAGTTTTTTTAGATCGGAGAGAAGTTGACTATGATCCTTTTCCTTGGTAAAGCTTTTGGGAATGATCATATAGTCGGCGGGGGATATATTCGGGAGTAGAGTCTGGACCGCCCCAAGAATCTGTCTCTTAAGACGGTTCCTGGTAACGGCGAGGTTGCTGATCTTTTTTGAAACCAAGACAGCAAAGCGGGGAGCGGTAATATCTGAAGGCGAGGGAGCCTTGACTATCGTAAAGAGGGAAGAATGAAGGGGAGAACCTTCCCGGTCAATTCGTTCTCTCTGACCACGAAGTGGTAAGCGATTGATTTGGGGGAGGGCCATATATTTTAATTAGACGGTCAATTTCGCACGACCTTTGGCTCGGCGACGAGCAATGGTGTTCCGGCCTGCGTGGGTGGCCATCTTGATTCTGAAACCATGAGAACGGACGCGTTTCATTTTTTTGGGCTGATAGACTCTTTTTGGCATGTGATTATTTTATCATTGATAGCGAGAGGTGATTATACGCCATGGACCACAAAAAAGGCAGGGTGGTGGCCCTGCCATATGTTTTAGAAACCGTACTCGAAGGAGACAATAGAAAATGCCCAGTCCTGCAAATGATCTTTGATATCTTCGTAGGGAGGAATGAGCAGGGTAACCGGAATGCCTTTTATCGTGAAGTTCTGGACCTTACGGTCCCGACGAAGAGACCTATTGGGCTTGAGAATTATGACCGCTCCTTCAAATCTATCCCGAGAGGGAATGATAAAAATATCTCCGTATCCTTTATCAAGAGATAGTTTGGCGCAGTAGGCTTGACTTCGGGGATTGGCGCTTGAACGGAGACGAGGTTCGAATTCAGGAAGATTCAACTGATGGTCGTATAAATATCCGTATTGTATGGTCCTGCCAACTGAGAACTCATAGAAAAAATCAAGCAGTGAGGAAAGTGTTTGAAAAGCCAATAGTTCGGCTATCTGTTGATTGATCAGAAGTATCCCCGATGGATGGATAGGGGGTTGAGGATGTTTGGGGGGCTCGAGGGTAATCGTGGACAATCGTTTCTTAGCATCTGCACGAAAAGTCATACGGACCTCCTTCATTTGAGAGTCAAAGTGCTTTGGTTATTATACTCTGATACACTTCCTTTGGGTAAGCTGGGGGTTGTAGAAATGTGGATAAGTGTTACAAATAGATTATCTGCCCTGTTAGTAATTGTTGATTTTATGGAGTTAACCTCTAATCGATTGTGGGATAGCGTTTGTGGTGAACTGGAGGTTCAGATGACTCCGGCAGGTTTTGCCGGCTGGATCAAGCCGTGCTTTATAAGATCAATAACACCAATCGGGGAAGATAGGATGATTGTGGAGCTGGCTTCTCCTTCCGTTTATCATTCCAGAACAATCGAGGTGAAGTATTACAGCCAGATCAAGAGTGTGGTGGAGAGGTTAATGAAAAAAAAGTGCGATCTGGCTTTGGTCGTTGATTCTAACAAAGAAGTAGTGTCAAAAAGTGATTCATCTTCGTCGTCATTAACTTCATCATCCAGAGCGGAGAGAAGCAGAAGCGAAGGATTATTTGCACCTCCGAGTGATGAAACGAAGCTAAATAATCTAAATCCCAAATATACTTTTGAATCATATGTAGTAGGAAGTCCGAATAGGCTGGCATTCGCAGCTGCCAAAGCAGTGGTCGATAATCCAGGATCGAGACATAATCCATTATTTATATATGGAGGGGTGGGAGTAGGGAAGACACACTTAATGCATGCCGTCGGACATGAGTTAGTCAAAAAGGGAGTAGGAAAGGTAGTTTTTATTAGCAGTGAGCAATTCACTAACGATCTGGTAGCTTCTTTCAGATCAAAGATGACCGATGCTTTTAAAAAGAAGTACCGGCAAGTAGGGGCGTTGTTGATCGATGATATTCAATTCTTTTCGGGAAAAGATTCGACTCAAGAGGAATTCTTCCATACTTTTAATGAACTTCAGATGAAGCAAGTGCAGATTGTTATGACCGCCGATAGAAAACCTCAAGAAATCCAATTACTGGAGGATAGGCTAAAGAGCCGCTTTTTGGGAGGAATGATGGTAGATATAGGATTGCCGGATTATGAAATGAGGGTAGCCATTTTGAAACAGAAGGCAGCGGAGTTGGGAACGGAAGTGGGGGAAGGAGCCTTTGATCTGATGGCAAACAACTTTAGTAGTAATGCCAGGGAGCTTGAGGGGACGTTTGTCAGGTTGGCAACGATGGCCAGTATCGAGGGGGGAATATTGACCAGTGACATGGTGCAGAAAACCATGGGATTACCTGCCAGCACTGTCCAGTCGATCAAGGTCAGACCACTTAAGGTCATATCGACGGTAGCCAAGTATTTTGATTACAAAAATAAAGATTTGTTGGGATCCAGTAGAAAAGCGGACTTGGTGCAAGCGAGGCATATTGCTATGTTCCTATTAAGAGATTCTCTAGGAATACAACTGGAAAAAGTAGGGGAGTTGATGGGTGGGCGTGATCACACTACTGTGATGCATGCGGTAGAGAAAGTTGAAGGTGAGATGAAGGAAAATACCGATATACGAAGGAAAGTATTGGCGGTTAAGCAAGCCTTGTACACATAGTATTCCACAAACTATACACAGAGTGTGTACAACTTCACAGAATGGGGACAGAATAGCCGGTCTTAAAAAAAGGGGTGGACAAGTAGTAAAAGTTATTCAGATTTTTATCAACAGAAAAGAACAGTTCTCAAGAGGAATTCGGGCGCAAATACCGATAGAGAGGAACAAAATAGCGGATGAATGGATGAAAGGTATCTTATCGACAGAGACTTTGAGATTGAGCTAATCACGGTACTGCACATATCCACACCACCTACTACTATTAACTACTATTTATTTAAATAAAATAAGTATTAATAAGAGACAAATAAGGGTACGCAGAATCGGAATTGCTTTGGTAAGATTAGCTTAATGAAAGTGACAGCTTTATCGGAAAATCTAAAGAAAACATTGGGAATCGTGAGTCGGGGAATAAGTAGCAGGCCCCAATTACCGGTTTTGTCAGGAGTGTTATTAAAAGCAAGCAGTGAAGGACTGGATATGGTGACGACCGATCTGGAAATAAGTTTTTGGGCAAAGACGGGAGCTAAAGTAGTGGAGGAAGGAGAAGTAGTTGTACCAGCAAGACTTTTTTCCGATCTGGTAGCTAGCTTACCACCGGGTCCTGTGGAGTTGGAGACAGAGAAAAATAAGCTAATCCTTAAAACTAAGCAGACCAGAGCAGAAATCATGGGTCAAGGGGCGGAGGATTATCCGGTGATACCGAGAATGAAAACTTCACAATTGAAGATAGGATCGGGAGAATTCCGTGAGAAGGTAGACAAGGTAAGTGTTTCGGCAGCCAAGGATGACACCAGACCTGTCCTGACAGGGATGTTGTGGGAGTTCAAGCCAGAAGAGGTTATCCTGGCAGCTACGGATGGTTACAGGCTGAGCGTCGATAAGATGAAAACGTCCAAGGTAGAAGAAAAGCTACTGGGAAGAGTAATACTACCGGCAAGATCTTTAATGGAGGTTTCCAGAGTGGCAGGAGAGATGGGGGTAGAGTCTTTGGCTGTGGAGTTTGATAAGGAAAATCAGCAGGTGATATTTGCCTTGGATGGAGTGGAGATCGCGTCCAGGCTAATCTCCGGTGAGTTCCCTCCTTATCAGCAAATAATGCCTAATACTTACAACACCAGGTTGAGTTTTGACAGAGATGAATTTGCGGACGCGGTCAAAAGAGCTAAGTTGTTCGCCAGGGAAAACGCCAATATTGTCAGATTGTCTGTGGAAGAGGGTAAGGTAAGAGTGATCGCCGAAAGTAGCCAGGTGGGGGCTAATGAGTCTGAAATCGAGGCGGAGGTCGAAGGGGAGAAGGTAACAGTGGCCTTTAACGCTCAGTATTTACTGGAGTATTTAAATATTTTTGATGAACAGAATGTGGTTTGGGAGACTGAAGGCGAATTAAAGCCTAGTGTATTTAGAGCCAAAGACGAAAACTGGCAACAGGTGATAATGCCTGTGAGGATACAGCAATAATTTTTAGAGGGGAAGATATTTAACTATATAGCGTTTGTCTTTTTGATCGTAGATTTTAATGAAGTGGTTTACACCCGATTCAAAATGTTCAATATAGACTTGATCGGCATCAAGATTAAGGGAGACTTCCTTGATGGTAATTTTCTGAACGGGATTAATATTTCTAATTACCAGACCGGCGTCATCTTTGGTAAGTAGAACGAGGGACCCGTCCGCCTTTAAAAACATATCCGTGGGGAGATTAGATAGCTTAAGAATGTCAGTGAAGACCGCGGTTGATAGGTTGAAGGAGGTAATCATGTTGTTGCTGCTGTTGACGAAGTAGAGAAGGTTCTTAATTGAATCGAAGGTGGTAGATCTTTCCTGTGCGGGAACATTTTTAATGGTAAAGACATTCTCGCGAACGGAGAACAGGCTAATGAAGAAGTCCGGTCCGGAGACACCATCAATTTTACTATTGACCAAAAGATAATTATCGTTGAGCCAGTAAAGAGAGTTGGCGGTGATTTCCTGAGCAAGAGAAATAGCGGTGTGTGCAGAGAGGTCATAGAGGTAGAGATTGACATTGTTTTTTTTAGCATCGTATTTTCCTAAAAAAGCCAGTCGATTTTCCGAGGGGTTGAGATTGTAGCCGATGATGGGTTTGTAAGGATTGGTGTCCAGTTTGACTTGGAGTTTATTTGTAAGATTGAGAAGATAGAAGGCGTTGTCAGGATCGGCATAAGTACCGGTTTCGAAGATAATACTGCCGCCTCTGGTTTGGTAGTCGACTACAGGAAGACCTGCGGGAGTTATAGGGAAGGGTTCTTCCCCAAGATACTGAACCAGTTGTTTGTTCTTATTGAGAGCAAATATTTGTTGTTGGTCGGATACTTTTATGTAACGTTCAGAAGAGAATCTTTGGGTATATGTTTCTGCAACAAATGGAGTTGGAGTTGTCTCGGGTAGGATAGGGGTCGTAGAGATAAAAGGCCTGGTTCCGGGGCGGGGAATAAGAGAGACGAGGTAGCCGATGAGTATGACGGAGACGACTCCGATGGCCAAGTGGTGTTTTTTTATGAAGACAATGATCTGATTTATTTTTTCCATATTTTAGTTAAATTCAGGATATTGATCAATGTTTAGTGGTCCGCACATATGTAGTTTCTCACAGAAATCTGCCCAGGGTTGGATAAAATGAGGATAGTTTTCGGGAATGGTCCTCATATCAGCCTGGTCGGAGATCTGGAAGTGAACATGCTCGTAGGTACTTATGGCATTTCCGGAAGAGTCCATTCCTCCAACTACATCACCTGCCTTGACGAGCTGTCCGGTTGTGACAAGATTACACATGTTGTGTGAATAGTAGTAATACCTGCCGTCGATCCCGGCAATAATGAAAGCATAACCTCCAAGACCGTCATTCTCCGCCGTCCAAACTACAGTACCGTCGACATAGGCGATAAGGGGGAGGGGGACGTCATCTCCAGGACCTTGTTGATCTCCGATCCTCATAATGTCATTGGCCGAATAGTCATGATGGGCAGTGACGTAAGAGACAGTACTAATATCGTTGACGGGGAAGCAGTAGTCGAGCCCGCCGCTTTGTCTGCAGGTGAGTTTGTCGTTCATCATTGTTTCTCCCGAGCAAGTTCCGACAATCGAACTCTTTTGGGTAGCTTCCAGTTGAGCTAGGGTAGAAACAATCGGGCCGGCGAGGATGGAGGTAATGTAAAAAAAGTAACCGGTGAGTGAGGCGAGGATGATTGTGCCAAGGGCTGAGGCAACTGCAGTGGCGGCAATTGAACTGGCGACAACTATGAATCCGACAAAGGCAGTGGCGGCGGCTCCAAAGAGGGCCCCCGCTCCGAGAGCAACATCTCTGGTAGCAGTCTTGGCATTGAACTCTTCACCATATAGGTTTTGAGAAAGCCAATTCAGACCCTTTTTGATCATGCCGATGGTAATCTCGGCAACAGCCCAAAGAACTTCAATAGCGATGGCGATGACGATACCCAAACCGGGAACAACATTAGCGGCTTGTGCAGCAACTTGTAACCCTGCTTTAATTCCAATCTTGGCAGCGAGTTTGGTGACTTCGGTGGCGATCCTTTTGGCGGCTTGTTTAGCCAGATTCTTGACAGCGGTCTTTAAACCATCCTTGAGAAGCATTTCTGCTCCTTTTCTGAGAGTGGCATTACCGATTTTTGGGATGATACGTTTGGCAATGAACTGCATGGCCTGTCTGCCAAAATAGCTTCGCAGTGCACCGACGGGATTAAGAATTGCATTTACGGTCGATTGATGACGAGAAAAGAATCCGGAAACTTTGGAGAGGTTGGTGGAGACCTTATTTTTTACGGAGTTGATGGACCGAGTAACGCGACCGATGGGTTTTTTGATTTCTCTGGCAAGGGCGGATTTTTTTACTTTTTCAAATTCAGAATTGATTTTGCCGAAGGTCTTGGTGTTAGATTTGTAAAATTTACCTATGGCCGAGTCGGGGTGACTTTTGGCATACTTAACAATTTCCTTGCCATTGAGTTTTTTAGTCAGGTCAAGATATTGGTTAAAAGCTTCTTTATTTCTGGAAAGTACATTTAGTGAACTGCCAACATTGTCAGGTTCATGGACGAATGTCCTGACCCTTTCGACGTGAGCTTCAGGTGTATCTGTTTTCTCTATAGTATCCAGTTGCTGTCTGATGGTGCCAAAGAGATCAGGGTTAGCTTTGTAAAGTTTTCCGAGTGCCGAGTTGGGGTCATCCCTATGAGCAGAGGCATGAGCAATAACGGTATCGAGTTCTTTGGTAGTGAGACCTTTGCTGAAAAGAAGAATTGTTTGCCCGGAAAGATCTTTGGATTGAGTTTTGGGGTCGGAAATAAGAATCGAAGCTTGCTGACCTTCGTTGGTGGCGTGAAGATTGATTCCCAGCTGAGGTAGCTCTGCACGAATACTTTTTTCCAAATCAACAGCCTGTCTCAGTGGATCTTCGGGCGGGGGAATACGAGGTTGAATGCCGCTGGAGGAGAGTTTGGTCTGAATGTCGTCAATGAGTTTTCTGGCAGCAGCGGTCTGGGTATCAAAGTCAAGGTTAGTAGTAATACCATCAGGTTTTTTAACTCCAGCAATGACGATGGGTGTGGTGGCGACAAGGTAGTCTTCAACTCGAGCAGTAAATGGGGTCAGATCGATGGTGATATTGTCTCTTTCATGTGTCTTTTGAGCGATAGATGCCTCGATGGGAGAGGTTTGGGAGCTGTATTGGCTGAGCAACTGAGTGAGTTCTTCCTTGGACTTAACCTGAACACTGGCAGTATTCAGGTCGGTTTTGAGTTTGGATAGTTGAAGTTGATGTTGAGATATCTCCTTGTTTAAAACATCATGTTTGGCGGCATTGGCATCAAGCTCCGCATAAATGTCCGAAATGGAGGAGGTGAATTGATTGTCTGCTTTAAATAGCGAAACCGAGATGGCGGTGATCAGGTCATTGTGATTTGAGATATCGATGGCTTCTGTCAAGGAAAGGTAGCGGGTAGTATCAACAACAGAAGGAGAAAGGTTTTTGAGGTGTTCCTGTTGATCAAGAGTGAGATCAGGATGCTTGGAAATGTATTCGTTGATATATGAGGTGACTGCCTGGGCAATGACAGTAGTCGCAGGGGAGAGAATGGAGTCGGCATCGCCGGCTTTGGGATTAATTAATTTAACGATGAGATCTTCATATCGTTTGTCCTCTTCTGCATAAAAAGTTTCAGGATCTTTAGAAAGAGCTGCTCGATTACGACGGATAGCGGCCAGGCGTTCGCGAATTATCATGGCCTCGCGAGCACGTCTTACCGACTCAGCGACGGTCTTAACCTTGCCATCATTGACATTTTTTTCAGCCAAATATTCTTCATATTCAGCAACAAGAGCTTCCAGCTCCGGGGGAATGCTAACAGCTTCTTTGACCGGTGCCGTCTCTTGGGCAACTCGCTCCTGATCTTCTCTTTCGTAAATGTCGATACAGTCTTGAACAGAAGAGAGGGGAAAGTTTTTTATGATTGCCTCGACATCATCAAGATGAAGTTCATCGATGATCTTGGTGATATAGGGGATCTTGCCGAACTGGGTGATGAGATCAACAATCTGTTTCTGACGTTTCTCGGAAACTTCTTCGAGATTTGGACGTTCGGAGATAATTAGACTGGCTTGTCTGAGAATGTAGACTGTAGGGGATTTTTCGGCCATAGCTTAGAGTGCAGATTGTTTTTGGCGTTCAAGGACCTCCGATGGTTTGCTGGTAGCAAGGGTGTGTTCATCGGGAGAGGAGATGATCTTCATAGCAACATGGTTTTGACCGGCAAAGAAAATACCTTCTCCGACGTTGGCCGCAAGAAGTAGTTGCCGTTCACCTTGGGAGAGGAAAAAGACTTCGGAAATCTGATTAATGGCGGCCGAGGATTGTTTCAAAAGAAGTTTGAGAGCTGAGTTGGTGATGATGGCTTTGCCATAAGGAGAAGCAAGGAAGTCGTCGACATTTTGGGAAATAACGGTGACACCAAGGTAGTATTTGCGGGCACGCTTGACGAATCCCTGGAGAATTTTAGCCGAGTCTTCGAAACGCATGAGGTACCAAGCCTCGTCAACAATGAGCATTCTTTTACGAAGATCTTTTCTGACTTGAGTCCAGACAAAGTCAAGGATCATAAACATGACGATGGGTCGGATCTCGTCGGCCAGTTCTCTCATGGTAAAGACGGTGACTGGGGCATCGATATCAATATTAGATTGTTGATCAAAGATACCTTTGACGGCTCCCATAACAAAGCGCTCAAGACGGGCAGCCAATACTTTGCTGACTTGCTCCTCCATACCTATGAGGGAGCGATAGAGGTCTTCCATTCGGGGAGCTTCCTGAACGTGGGTAGTGGGATCTTCGGTAATGCCTTTTTGACGGTAGGTAAGAACGAGGGCTCGGTTCATGGTGGCTTCTTCAAGGGGAGACATTTCTCCGATCATGATCTTGAGAAGGGACATGAGGAAAAGATATTTGTAGCCCATTTCATCCTCGGTACTTTCGGCGGGTCTGGCGATCTGGAAAGGATTGATTTTGTGTTGTGAGGAAGAAGAGAAAGAAATGTAGTTGCCACCGACAGCTTTGGCAATCATTTCATATTCATTTTCCGGATCGAGAATAATGATCTGAGTATCAAACATGAGAGAACGAAGGACCTCGAGTTTTACGCAGTAAGATTTACCGGCACCGGAGGTGGCCAGAACAAGCATATTGGCGTTTTCCAAGGAGAAGCGATCGAAGATAACCAAGGAATCGTTGTGAGCGTTGACACCATAGAGAATACCCTGATTGTCAGACAGTTCGGAACTGGTGAAAGGGAAGGTGGTGGACAGGGCGGTGGTGTCCATATTCCTGGTGATCATCAACTTATCTTTACAGTAAGGAAGAGTGGTTTTAAAAGCGTCTTCCATGGAAAGGGAGGCTGTTTTACCGATGATGAGGAGGGAGGCAAGCATCGACTGAATCTGTGAGGTGATGGTGTTCAGTTCTTTGATGGAGTCGGCCGAGACGGTGACATAGAGGGAGAATTGAAAGAAGCGCTCGGCACCTTTGACCAGTTGTTCCTGAAGTGATTTGGCATCTTCAAGTCCGGCTTCCGTGGCTGCCTGGGGAATACGACCGCGTTCGATATCCGTATTGATCTCAGCTTCCATTTCAGCAATTCGGCGTCTGAGTTGATCCAGAGTATCTTTAGAGTCGGAAGGATATACATACATGGCGACATCGAGAGAGTGATTAAAATTGATCAGAGGTGAAAGCCAGTTGGCAGAAACATATCTAGGGTAACCGGTGACGAAGAGGGTGCGAAGATACATATCATCGATCTTGATACTGGAAAAATCAATTTCTATAGCTGAGGGAGCAATGATGTCCTGGACAGAGGTAGTTCCGGCGGTGGTCTTAAGATTGGAATTTACCTTTTTTGGAGTGGGAGGAGGTGTTTGTAAAGGAGTTTGGGGAATTGACGTGACAGGAGTAGCCGCAGAACCGGATGCGGGAGTATCAGCGGGGGCTTTTGGGGTGCGCCGAAACAGATTAAAAGCCATATTTTAAGTATAACGGATTGAGCGGTTTATTTATTATTGACGCCGCCGCCAATAGCTTTAGTTTGGGCAGATGTAGCGGTAGCGGCGGAAGATTGATTGTAGATGGAATAGAAGAGATTGACCAGTTCCGGGGTGGTGAGCTGTTGTGCTCTTAGACCAATACGAGCGAATTGACGAATGATGTGATCACGTCGAGGATACAGGGCCATGGCTGCTTTTTCCTCTATGTAGTCTAGGTCAAAAGGTGGTTTCTGGGGGGCTTTGGCAACGGGATTAAAGGTGGCGGCAGTCACTCCCAGTTCAAGTGCAGTGAAGGGAACAATGACATAAAATTTCTTTTCCAGAACCCTGTTTTCCTTAACGAGAGATTTGACAAACTGACGGTAGGTGAGGAGTTGCTCCTTTATTTTCTGGGAAGGAGTCAATTGGATACGAGAATCAAGAAGATCCAGATAATCAGAAATATTTTTTCTTTGTGAACGAATGAGGATCTGGATGGAGAAAGAGAGGGAGTTGAGAAGACCAGCATAGGCGTAGATGGTGGCGTCCTGTTCTTCTTCGGAAAGGAGGTTGAAGTTGATGGCTGTAGTCCTCAATACAAGTGCAACAGAGCCGTCTTTAAGAAAGACCAGATGGTTCTTGATGGTATAGATGTCGAGATGCTCCTGGGTGGAAGCTCTAATGTTTTCGGCCATATTTATGCAGTACCTTCCGCCTGAATTTTGAGCGGAGCAACAATTTTGTTTGTTAATTCGATGGAGTAGGTGGAGAATTTGAAGCCGCTTTTTTCGGCAGAGATCTGATAGAGGCCTTTTTCCAGGGGGCGGGCAAACATGAATTGGCCAAGACGATTACTCTTGGTGGCTCTTATGGTTAATCCGTTGGAGAGAATCTCGACAAGGACGCTTTCCATGATCCTGCCGTCGGGAGTGAGAGTAAGACCGACCAGTGTGTTAGGCGTGGTGGGGGTAAAAGGAATAGGCAGATTGGTGGTAGGAGCGGGGGCCTGAGATTGCTCTACCGGCTGCTCCGTTGGAGCGGGTGTGGGAACGGATATTTCAATGACTGTTGTGGGAGGGGTTTCCGGTTCCGGAATTGGGGTGGGAGCGGGTGTGGATAGAGGAATCTCAGGTTCCGGTGTGGAAATTGGTTCCGGAATGGGAACGGACTCGGTTATTGGAGGGGTGGGACTAATCACCGGAGTTTGAGGAGCAGGGGTCGATGGAGCGGCAGGAGAAATGTCGGTAGTTTCAGGTGGTGCCTGTCTCCAAGTGTATTGAGTAGGGGAGTAGATGGATTTGATAAAGGCGACGATCCATTGGTCAAGTGGCCTGCCTTGTACAGGCACAAAAGCAGAACCGATACCCAGCATCAAGAAGATGAAGGCGAGGGGATATTTGAAGAAAAAAGGAAGGGGGGAAGACCAAAAGATGATGGCAATGATGATACCGGCTGCAAGCATGGCAAATTGCTTGATGGTCATATCACCGATCAAGCGGAAGCGGTAGCTACTGATGTCCTGTGGTAGTGGATGCTGCTGGATAGCCATAAAGGGTTGATTTTAGTATATATGTTTTTGAGTTTGGTTTCGAGGTGCAGGGGGGAGAAATTTGATATGATAGCAGAAATTTAAGCTCTTTTTTATGAGGAGGAGCGATGGATCCTGAGCTGGAAGATGATAAGGAATGGGAAGATCAGGATGAGATGATGCCTTATCGACCTTGGGAAAGCTGTGAGTGGACAGAGGAGGATGAAGAGTTCTTTGATAGAGAAGATACAGAGGTTTGAGGTTGCCCCGCTGAGACAGGCGGGGTTTTGTTGAAAAAGAGGCCTATAAGTGGTAGAATAGGCTGGATTCTAGCACTTTTCAAACCTAGGAGGTTTGTAATGATAATCATAAATTCTTACTCTGACGGAAGTCAGAAGGTGCAACTAGATGATGGCAAAGTAGTTATCTTGTCCTCTCCATATTCAAATGGAGAAAGAAAGATGTACTCAGAGAGTTTTCAGGAATTAGGTTGGTTGTCCGACAGATATTCCGATGGAAATATGGTTGCACGTCTGAGTGATGGAAGTGAATACAGGGTCTCTGAGAAGAGCACTTTATTTCACGGAAATCAAGAGATGGGGGAGAAAGTTCGGCAGGGAAGAACGAATGAATTATCTGAGGATGAGCAAAATGAAGTTAGGGCAACTTTAGCCACTGAATCTAGGAATTTGGAGAAAGAAGAAGCCGAACA
>CAZYOB010000006.1:0-47366 GCA_964648275.1 uncultured Pseudomonadales bacterium | reverse complement strand
TCAAAACATATTTTAAAAAGTCGCCCACCATCGTCCACCTCGGTGGAGCATCCGGCGGATCCTACCTTGCTCTTACCAGCGAGATCAAATATATGCTTTATTTTTGGAAGAAACATAAGCCACACTGGCAACTCCCACTTGTCAGATTTGCCTTCTTCTGCGGCTCATTGCTTCGCTGGTTATTATTTGGGATAATCAAAGGAGATGAAAAAAGCCGAAGGACCTATTCTGAAGCTCTTAAATTCCTTATATAAATACGCCGTTGCCGCGTTATTTATTTTCATCCCTCTTTATCCAAAGTTCCCTTTGTTTAATGTCCCTGGCACATATGTTGCCATTCGTGCGGAAGATTTTTTCATTGGAGTGGTTTTTGGACTCTTGGTTTTGAAGATTATCGCCGAGAAAAAAGTACGCCTGCCCTCGATCACTCCCCAGATCGCCATCTTCTTCTTTGTTGGGCTAGTCTCCACTCTCTCCGCTATTTTGATAACTAAAAATGTCCAGCCACTTCTGGTCGTCCTTCATTACCTCCGTCGTATTGAATATATTCTCGTCTTTTTCCTTGTTTATTACGCCGGCAGGAAAGAAAAAGATCGCTTCTTCTATCTCCAGCTTATTCTTCTTCCGGTCATCGGCGTGTTCGTTTACGGTATCGCCCAGCTGTATTTCAATGCACCGGTGATCTCTACTATGGATAGCGAAGCCAGTAAGGGCTTGGCTCTCACCCTTCGTCCGGGAGTTACCCTCTCCAGTACCTTTGCCGGTCACTACGATCTGGCTGTCTACCTTTCCATGATCATGATCTTTCTTGCCTCCATCTCCGCCCACTTCACTTCTTGGTTACGCCGACTTCCGTTCATCGCCTCCTTTTCCATTGTTTTATGGCTCTTTATGCAGACCGGATCCAGGATCAGTTTGGCAGGTCTAGTCGTTTCGGTCGCCCTGGTCACTCTTTTATATCGCCGATATCTTTTGGGATTTGTCTTTATGTTGATCATCGGTATCGGAGTCGCCACCTCTCCGGCGATCATGAACAGATTTATTAACATCTTCAACGTCTTTATTACTGAGACCTCCTCAGTCAGTATTGTCCATCCTGTCTATGCTCAGCCCGACGTCGTACAGGCAACCATCACTCCCGCACCCACTCCAACCCCGGAAGCTCTCAGACCTATTCAAGAGGACAGATCCACCAGTATCCGCTTTGATGTTGAATGGCCCCGCGCCCTGCGCGCTTTCTACAAAAATCCTTTCTTGGGCACCGGCTATTCCTCACTTACCATAGCTACAGACAATGACTACCTCCGCGCACTGGGCGAGACGGGTTTACTTGGCTTCCTTGCTTTCATCTCTGTCCTTATCGGCCTCTTTAAAGCCCTTAAACACAGACTGTCACACAATGGTATAGATAAAATAATTGCCGTTTCCTCTCTCGGTGTTTTTGTCTTCTTCATGGTCACCGCTCTTTTCCTTGACGTCTTTGAGGCGAGTAAGGTCGCCATTCTATTCTGGGCATTTATGGGGTTAGCAATTAGCCCTCAAAAATCATGAACAAAACAAAAATCTTCCTCGTTTCGCTGGTATTAATACTGGCTGCTGCGGTTCGCCTCTACAAAATCGACAATCCTGTCGCTGATTGGCATTCTTTCCGTCAGGCGGATACTGCCTCTGTTACCCGCAACTTTGTCGAGAAAGGTGTCAACCTTCTGGTACCCACATATCACGACTTCTCCAATATTCAGTCAGGCAAAGATAATCCCAAGGGCTACCGTATGGTTGAGTTTCCTCTTTACAACCTTTTGCATTACTTCACTTACACCGCCCTTCCACAGTTAGGTCTGGATACAGCAGGTAGACTCACGTCGGTCATTCTCTCTTTGGTTTCTATATTCTTCCTATTCCATATCGCTCAAAAATTATCCGGATTTTTCGTTGGTTGGCTTTCGGCGCTTTTCATGGCCGTTTTACCTTTTAATATTTTTTACTCGCGCGTTATTCTTCCCGAACCGCTGATGATCACTCTTCTATTGGCATCATTCTGGTGGCTCTTGGTTTCAACCGATAAAAAGAATCTTTCTAAGAGGTTTTACTTCCTTCTCAGTGCTCTGTCTCTTGCCGGTGCAGTTCTGGTTAAACCCTATGCTATCTTCTTCACCCTGCCTCACGCCGCCATTATTCTCCGCCAGCTGGTACTGCAAAGGCTCACCCTAGTTGATGCCCTGGCTTACGCAGGCGTCTCTTTCATTCCCTTCTACTTATGGCGTCGACACATTGCCCAGTTCCCTGAGGGTATTCCAGCATCAGACTGGCTGCTTAATTCCTCAGGTATTCGTTTCAGACCCGCCTGGTTCCGCTGGTTGTTCGCGGAAAGACTGGGCAAATTAATACTCGGGATTTACGGTACCTCTTTCTTCCTGTTGGGATTAATTGCTAAGCCAAAAAATGAAGGCGTTACTTATTGGTTGTGGATGCTGGGGATACTGGCATATTTCTCGATCGTCGCCGGAGGCAACGTTCGCCATGATTATTACCAGGCAATCATTATTCCTTTCATCTGTGTCATTCTAGCCAAAGGAGCCAGCCTGATGTTCGGACTTTCCCGGACTACCTATTCCCGCTGGTTGACCATCTTCACCGGAGCCGGAGTTTTCGCCATCATGATCGCACTTTCCTGGTATGACATCGAACCCTATTACCATATCAACAACCCTGCCATCATTGAAGCCGGAAAAGCAGTCGATGAACTTACTCCCAAGGACGCCAAAGTGATTGCCCCATACAACGGTGACACGGCCTTCCTTTATCAGACCGGTCGCAGTGGTTGGCCTCTGGGATACTACATCGACGATAAGATCATCAAGGGAGCAACTCACTATGTTTCGGTAGTTTACGATGATGAGGCCAGAGAGTTGGAAAAAAAGTTCACCGTCTTGGAAAAAACGGAGAAATTCATCATCATCCAACTATCCAAGTAAATTCTGAAAAAATATGAAAGTGTTAATGCTTACTCCTTACCTGCCATATCCCGATTCATCCGGGGGACAGATCCGCACCCTCAACCTTCTCAAGCATCTGTGCAAGGATAACGAGATCACTCTTTTCTCTCTTATAAAAGACAAAAAAGAGAACGAGAATATTAAGCATCTGCTTAAGTACTGCAAAAAAGTCCGTACTTTCCAGCGCAGTAAAACACCCTGGACTCTAAAAAATATTTTGAGGACCGGTTTCTCCCTTGACCCCTTTCTCATTGTCAGGAACCACGCCTCCGGAGTAAAAGAAGCCGTTACTCATGAGCTGGAGGATAACGGTTATGACTTGATCCATGCCGAAACTTTTTATGTCATGCCTCATATTCCCAAGACCAACCTTCCGGTCGTTCTGGTCGACCAGACTATCGAGTACCTCGTCTATCAACATTATGTTAACCAGACCGCTCCCAAGATCCTGAAACCGCTTCTTCAAATAGATGTAGAGAAGCTGAAGCGATCAGAAAGATACTACTGGCGTCATGCTACCCAAGTGGTAGCCGTTTCCGAAGCAGACAAAAAAGAAATGCTCAAACTCGAGCCGGGAATGGATGTAAACATCGTTCCCAACGGTGTTAACCTCGATCTTTTCCAAAAGAAAAACAACTGGAATGATAAAGTGAAGACCATTCTTTTTGTT
Organism: uncultured Pseudomonadales bacterium; assembly: GCA_964648275.1. Lineage (GTDB taxonomy): Bacteria > Patescibacteriota > Microgenomatia > UBA1400 > MFAQ01 > CAIQPO01. The sequence continues at coordinate 43,700 of CAZYOB010000006.1, read as the reverse complement.
AGTAATTTCAAATGGCTACAGAACATCGAAGCCGCCCTCGTTCTCATCAAGGATGTCTTCCCGCTAGTCAGAAAATCCATTAAAGATGCCCAGTTACTTATCGTCGGCCAACACATCACTCCGGGCATCATGGAAGCTGCCAAAGGTAAGGATGGCGTCATCATCAATTCCATAGCGGAAAACGATATTGACACCCTGGTGAACGCCTACCACGATTCGACCGTCTTCGCCTCTACCATTAAAGGACCTGGAGGTACCAGGCTAAAGAACCTGGCTGCCATGGCCAGCTGCCTGCCGATTGTCTCGACCAGGGTGGGTATGGAAGGCTTGAATACCAAGCCTGGAGAGCATGTTCTAATAGGGGATACACCCAAAGAGATTGCCGATCATGTGGTTAAACTGATAAAATCCCCCAGTCTCGCAGAAACTCTTGCTAAGGCGGCCAGAAAACTAGTCGAAGAACACTTTGACTATGCCAGTATTACCAAAAAGCTAGAAGCTGTCTACGAAGAACAGGTTTCAAAATGAAACGCCCCACAAACGAACTAGCCATCATTATTGTCAGCTATAACACCAGACAACTTCTGGATAATTGTTTGGCATCTGTTTTTAAAGCCGCCAAACCCACCGGAGGGCTTCAGGTCGTAGTGGTTGATAATGCCTCTAAGGATGGTTCGGTCAAAATGATCGAAAAACAATACCCCCAAGTTTTACTGATCAAAAAAAGAAAAAATCTCGGCTTCGCCAAAGCCAATAATCTAGGAATGAAAGCCACTGACGCCAGGTTTGTCCTCTTCCTCAACTCCGATCCCGTCGTCCGCCAGTATAGTCTTGTCAAGCCATTGAAGTTTCTAAAAAATCATCAGGATGTGGGCGCAATTACAGTCAAGCTTTATTTAAAGGACGGCTCCATCGATTACGATAACCACCGCGGATTCCCGGATCCCTGGACCAGCTTTTGTAAACTGTTTGGGCTGTCATCTATCTTTCCCAACTCAACGTTCTTCAATAATTACCATCTGGGATATAAGAAGATCAACCGCACTCATGCAATTCCCGTTACTGCAGGATCATTCATGATGATGCCGACAAAACTTTTCTTGAAATTGGGTGGCTGGGATGAATCATATTTCTTCTATGGAGAAGACATTGATCTTTCTTACCGGATTGGTCAGGCAGGCTACAAAATAATCTATTACCCAAAGGTCAGCACTCTGCATCTTCGTGGGGCCAGTTCCGGATTAAGAAAAGAATCGGCCAAGATAGCCTCATCCGACAAAGCCAATCGACTTAAAGTGGCCAAGGCTTCCACCGATGCCTGGAAAATTTTTTACAAGAAGTTCTACTCGGATAAATACCCCAAAATCCTCACCTGGCTTGTCCTCACGGGCATCGCCCTGAAAGGTTACTTCAGAATTCTGAAGTATAAGCTAACCTAAAATATGAGAATCGGAATTGATGCCAGACTATATGGTTTAGAACACGCAGGTCTTGGCCGGTATGTGACCAGACTGATAGGGGACGTCTTATCGTCGGACAAGAAAAATCACTACGTCCTCTTTCTGAAAAAAAACCATCTGACTCAATTCAAAGACTATCCCAATGTTACGGTCAGAGAGGTGAACATCCCAATCTACGGCTTTCTTGAACAGTTGGTCTTACCCTTCATCTTTGCCAGAGAAAACCTTGACTTACTCCATGTGCCTCACTTCAATGCCCCATTTCTTTATCCTGGGAAGCTGATCATTACCATTCATGACTTGATAAAACACCATTCAAAAGGAAAGGGGACCACTACCCACCACCCGCTCTTTTATTCAATAAAAAGAGCCGGATATTTATTCTTGGTTTCCACTGTTGTTCGCAAGGCGAGATCGATCATAGTCCCTTCTGAATATGTTAAAAAAGACCTGATCAAAAACTTCAGACTTCCTGAAAATAAAATTACCGTTACTTATGAAGCGGTCGATTCGAATATTAAACAAGTGAAGCTCTCCGAGGCGGAGAAAAAGCAGGTCTTGTCCAAATTCGGTTTAGTTCAGCCATTCGTCATTTACACCGGCAGCGTTTACCCCCATAAAAATGTTGATCTCCTGATCGACGCGGTTATCAAACACAATCAGACGAAAGAAGTCGATCTGATGCTCGCCATTGTTTGCGCCAGAAATGTATTCTATGAAAGGATCAGCCGCAGAATAATCGAGAAAGGGGCAGGTAGTTATATCAATCTGCTCGGTTTCCGCTCGGACGAAGAAGTCAGCCAGCTTTACAGTCTCGCGCTTTGTCTTGTCCACCCCAGTAAGATGGAAGGTTTTGGGCTGACTGGTCTTGAGGCCATGAAAACCGGCCTCCCTGTCATCTCCTCATCCGCTTCATGCCTGCCAGAAGTCTACGGTGATGCCGCTCTTTTCTTCGACCCAGAAAGTGTTGATGATCTGGTAAATAAATTGGAGTTAGTGATCGGGGATCGGAATTTAAGAGAAAAGTTGATAAACAAAGGTCTCCTTCAGGTAAAGAAATATTCCTGGAAAAAGATGGCTAAAGAAACACTAGCTGTTTACAAAAAGCACACAAGTAAATGAGAGTTGCTCTTGTCTATGACCGAGTCAACAAATTCGGTGGTGCTGAGAGGGTTCTGAGTGTCCTACATGAGCTTTTCCCCAACGCTCCCTTATACACCCTGGTCTATGATCCCCCGAGAGCAAAGTGGGCCTCCAAGTTTAAAGTCATTCCTACATTCGTCAACGCTCTTCCCTTCTTGCGTTCAAAGCATGAGTTATTGGCGCCAATTGCACCAATGGCCTTTGAAACCCTCAACTTCGATGAATTTGACTTGGTGATTTCAGTCACCAGTTCGGATGCAAAATCGATCATCACCAAACCTCATACGGTTCATCTTTGTTATTGTCTGACACCAACGAGATATTTCTGGAGTGGGGAACAGGAATACCAACAAGATCTAAAAATGAGGCTATTACCTCAAATGATCAAAAAATATCTTCGAACAGTAGATTTACTCACCTCTACAAGACCGGACCATTACATCGCTATATCCGAAGCGGTAAAGGATAGGATAAGGATGTATTACCAAAGGGATTCCAGTGTGGTCTATCCACCCATAGAAGATAAATTCTTTACGCAAAAGCCGGAAGGCAGCAGATCCAGACAATATTACCTAGTCGTCTCCCGACTCGTACCCTACAAACATGTGGAACTGGTAGTTAAGGCGTTTAAAAAGATCAACCGACCCCTACTTGTCATCGGTTCCGGTAGTGAGCTGAAACATCTAAAGCAAATTTCGGGCAGAAACACAAAGTTTTTGGGTCAAGTAAGCGATGACCAGCTTATCGATTACTATCGCAAAGCCAAGGCGGTCATTTTTCCCCAGGAAGAGGACTACGGCTTGGTTCCCCTAGAATCACAAGCTTGCGGCACTCCGGTTCTGGCATATGAAAAGGGTGGTGTCCTTGAAACTGTTTTGTCAAACAAGACCGGTCTGTTCTTCGCCCAACAAACACCTGACAGTCTCGTTGACTGTATCGAAAAATTTGAAAAACTGAGTATCGACTACTCAGATTGCGTCACTCAAGCCAAGAAATTCTCAATGGATAAATTCAAAAAACAATTTATGTCCCTGATCGATCAACTCTTGGCAACTTCGCCAACTCTTCCGCATAAGTCTTTCCTGCAGACCAGGATTCCTCCTTCTCCTTCGACCACCACGACGTGATCCAATCCGACCACTGCGATTTTTTTCTTACTCTCGCTCCAACCAAAGTTATTCTCACCCTCTATCTCTATCAATCCTCCGTTGGGTGGCGTCAGTCCTTCATCGGCATAATATTTATCCAGACTTTCCCAAGTTCCAAAGTCGATCCACTTAAAAGGTAGCTCGATTACCAATGATCCTCCAACTAGGTGAACTTGTTTGGTGATCTCCTCAATCGCCCCCTTCGGCATTCGGGAGAAATTTCCGTTTACCTCGGCACCCTTAACGATCTCGTCCAAAGGTCCGTACCAGTCCGGTCTGTATTTTTCATACATACTCAGTAAATTGTCGGGAGTCATTGTGGTGTGGTTGGCATGGACCAACAACCGTCCGGAATCCATCAACTCTCTGATTCTCGTTTCCTCATTCCTGTCGATGTAATCATCAACTGCATAAACCTTGACCCCGTTTTCTTCCGCCACCAGATCTCCTTTAAGCAAATAATCCACTCCCAGAACCGTTCTGTCCGGGACAAAACCACCCGTAATATATTTATCCGTTTGTAAACACATTTTTTCGGCCACTTCCATCATCTGAAATAGCTTTTCTCCCGGTACTCTCAGATCATCAACCTGCACCAGAAAGAATGGTTCGCTGCCTTTACCCGCTTTTTTAAGCAATGCCGCTGCCAATCCGGTAGCCGGACCCTGATTCCTCACCTCCGGTTCAATAAAAATATTTTCCAACTTAATTTCAGGTACCTGTTTTTGCGCAATCCTGGCTTGTTCGGAATTTGTTTGGAGATAGATTTCCTCCGGTTTGAATTTCTTTCTCAACAACTCCCAGTTGATTTCAAAAAGTGACTTACCGTCTACCAGAGGTAAAAAATGTTTAGGCATCTCAGGTCGACTAAGCGGCCACATTTTTGTCCCCACCCCTCCGCAAATTATTACAGGTACCATATCTACTGATATTGCTAATAGTTATCAGGTGGAGTCTATTATAACCAGCCCTTTTCCCCAGAAGTCAAAGGTATCTCAACAGCAGACAAACCTTTCGTGGGATAGAATATCCAAGCCAGATGGAATATTATTAACTCAGCAATATGCTTTACGATCTTGCCAAGAGGACAATCGATATCCTTGCCGCTCTAGTCATGGGTGTCGTTTTTTTGCCAGTCTGGATAGTTGTCCCCCTATTGATTAAGCTGGACTCCAAGGGACCGATCTTCTACAGGCCGGATAGAGTGGGTAAGAATGGCACCAACTTCCGTATGTTCAAATTCAGGTCGATGAAGATGTTTGAGATTAATGGGAAAGCGGTTCACGCAGTCGAATTCTGGAAAGCTAACCCTGCACTTTATGAGAAGTACAAGAAATCCGGCTGGAAGCTGGAACTAGATGAAGATCCCCGTATCACCAAGCTGGGCAAAATCCTCCGCCAAACCAGCATCGACGAAATGCCTCAGGTAATTAATATTTTGCTGGGTGATATGAGCCTTGTGGGACCCAGAGCTTACGTTAAGCCTGAGCTTGAAGACGCTGTTAAACGATACGGTAAGAAGATCGAACCATTAATTAAAGACAGTCTTTCGGTAAAACCGGGGCTGACCGGTCCCTGGCAAGTGTCTGGCAGGAATACCATCCCCTGGGATCAAAGAGTGGCCATAGATGCGGACTACGCTAAACGCCACTCCCTTTTGTATGACGTTTACGTCATACTTAAAACTCCATTTGCTATGATAAGTAAGTGGTAAAGCTTAAAAATTTCTTTTCAAAAATGAAGATTTCTGTAAACAAACGTACACTTAAACGTGTTTTAATACCCCTCGGCATCATCCTTGTCCTCTTTCTTGTTGTCGGAGCCTATGGATATTTCACCGCCCGCTCATTCATGCCTACCATTAATGCACTTCAAGTTACAGGCTCGGGTCTTGCAGCTGACTTCCAAAATCAGGATCTTGCCGGTGCCAAAGAGAAATCAAGGACCTTAGGGTCCCAGCTGGAGACTCTGGACGGTGAATATGGAAAAGTTATGTGGACCGGTGCAATTCCTTTCCTGGGCGCTTACACTAAAGACGGTAAGGCTGCCATTACCGCCTCCAAGTCCCTCGCCAAGTCTCTCGACACCCTCATCACCTCCGTTGAACCCTATGCCGACCTATTAGGGTTTAAGACCAGTGTGGAAGAAGCTACCCCTGAAGGTGCTCCTAAAGCTCCTCAGTCCATCGAGGATCGTATTGTCTTCATGGCCGCCACCCTCGATAAAATTTCACCCGATCTGGATAAAGTCGCCGTTGACGTTGAGAATGCTCAAAAGGAGTTGGATAAGATAGATGCTTCTCGATACCCCGAAACCTTCATGGGCAAACAAGTCAGAGGAAGAATCATTTCTCTGAAGACCACCGTCACCGAATCTGCTCAACTTCTTACTCAAGCCAAACCCTTGATCAAACTTCTTCCTGATCTCTTGGGCAATCCCACCCCCAAACTTTACATGGTTCTTTTTCAGAACGATGCCGAACTCCGTCCTACAGGAGGATTCATCACCGCCTACGCATTCCTGAAAGTAACCAAGGGAAAGATAGAGCCTCTCGGCTCCTACGATATCTATGATCTCGATGCCCGCTTGAACAAAAGACTTCCCGCACCACCCGCTATCCAACGCTATCTCAATGAGAAAAATCTCAACATCAGGAACGTTAATGTCTCACCCGACTTCAAAGTTTCCATGGATGAGTTCGTCAAGCTTTACCAGAGCATTCCTAATGTACCCAAGCCGGATGCCATCGTTGCCATTGATACAAACTTCCCCGTAGAGATTCTCAAGATCATTGGCCCTATCGGTGTCGGCGGTTGGGGTAACTTTGGACCTCAGATCGATCCCCGCTGTGACTGTCCTCAGGTCGTTTACGCTCTCGAGGAAATTGCCGACCGTCCCACCAACACGGTTAGAGTCGGTCGCAAAGCCGTCCTTGGTCCTCTGATGCACTCGATGATGGCCAACGCTATGGGTAGCCCCAAGCACACCTGGCCGTCACTCGTTAATGTGGTCCTCAACTCGATCAAAGAAAAACATCTTCTCTTCTACTTCTATGACGAGGTCACCCAAAAAACCGCCGAAGACTTCAACGCCGCCGGCAGGATTCAGGGTTACGCTTACGACTACCTCCACATCAACGACAGTAACTTCGGTGGTGCCAAGACCGATATGTTCATCACCCGCGACGTCGAGCAGGAAATAGAGATGACCTCCGAAGGTAAAGTGACCAAGACAGTTACCCTCAACTACAACAATCCTCACAAAGGCAGCAACTGTAATCTCGAGGCCGGTCAACTCTGTCTCAATGGAGTCTACCGTGACTGGGTTCGTCTCTTCGTCCCCAAAGGAAGCACCCTCATTTCCGTTGTCGGTTCCGAGGTAAAAGAACAGGTTAGCGAAGAGCTGGACAAGACAGTCTTTGAAGGCTTCTTTACTATGAGACCGGAGTCCACAAGTAAAATTGTTTTCAAATACGAGCTACCTCAACTGGATCTGTCTACCTACAGGATGCTCATCCAAAAGCAACCCGGTCTACCCACGATCAAACACACCATTCTTCTTAATGGTGTCCAGACATTGGTAGATCTGAACTCGGACAAAGAGGTAACTCTCAATCAGTAACATGAGGCAAGCCTTTTCGGACACTGGTATTGTTCTTAAGTCTGTGGACTTCGCTGAAGCGGATAAGTTGGTCGGTATCCTGTCACATAACCACGGTTATCAGGAATTTGTCGCCCGGGGTGCGCGTCGGTTAAATTCAAAAAAAGCTCCTCATCTGGATCTTTTTAACAAAGTTAAATTTCAAGCCGGTAGGGGAAACTCACCTCAACAATTAATTCAGGCCGACACCGAAGAATATTTTCCACAATTAAAGTCTAACTTGGAAAAAGTCAGGATTGCTCTGTCCATCGCCGAGATCCTTACCTCGATACTCCCCCACGAAGAAGAAGATAGAGAATCTTATCTCTCACTGGCAAATTTCTACACCTCGCTCAATAAGTCCTTGGAGCACAATGAGATCGCCAGACTGACCAACGATTACTCTCTTTACCTTCTCCGTCACTTAGGATATCCACAACCTAAAGTATTGAATCCCTCTACTATCTCCGTTTACTTCGAAAACCTGATCAACAAGAAAATAGTTAGCCGAAGCTTAAAATAAGCTAAAATAACACCATGGCAGATCCACAGTTACTCGATAAAGTTATTTCTCTCTGTAAACGCCGCGGTTTTGTATTCCCCGGGTCGGAAATATATGGCGGTCTTGCCAACACCTATGACTACGGTCCTCGAGGCACAGCCCTTAAACGTAATCTCGCCAATCTTTGGTGGACTGAGTTTGTCACCAAACATCCGGAAAACTACGGACTTGATACCAGCATCCTCATGAGCCCCAGTGTTTGGGAAGCCTCCGGTCACACGGCTAACTTCACCAATTTGATGATTGATTGCACGGCCTGTCATTATCGTACCCGCACCGACCATCTCATTGAAGACAACATCGAAGGTATTGGTAACGTCGAGGGTAAGCCAACCGAGGAACTGGATAAGCTGATTGCAGATCACAAGATAAAGTGTCCCAAATGCGGCAAATCATCGTGGACAAAAACCAGAGCCTTTAATCAGCTATTTGAAACTCAGGTCGGTATCATCACCTCGGAAAAGAACACCGTTTATCTCAGAGGAGAACTTGCTCAGGGAATGTTCGTAGATTTCAAACAGGTCCTCGACAGCATTCATCCTCGCCTTCCTTTTGGAATTGCCCAAAGCGGCAAAGCTTTCAGAAATGAGATCACCATGGGTAAATTTACTTTCCGCACCCTGGAGTTTGATCTGGCCGAGTTTGAATATTTTGTCAAACCCGAGGAATGGGAGAAATGGTTTGACTACTGGAAAGAAGAGATGCACAAGTTTGCTCTCCTCGTCGGTTTGTCTGAAGACAAACTCAGATGGAGATCTCACAAAAAAGAGGAACTTTCTCACTACTCATCTAGAACCGAAGATCTTGAATATGAATTCCCCTGGGGACACAAAGAAATGTGGGGACTTGCTTACAGAACAGACTTTGATCTTAAAAACCACATGGAGAAAAGTGGTGTCGACCTGCGCTACACCGACCCCTACACTCAGGAGAAGTTCATACCTCATGTCATCGAACCCACCTTCGGGCTATCCCGTTTACTGACCATCATCTTGATGAACTCCTACTCCGAGGACAAGGAAAAGGGTAGGGTAGTCATGAAATTCCCCAAGGCGCTGGCTCCGGTTAAAGCCGCGGTTTTCCCACTGTTGGGGAACAAAGAAGAATTGACTGGGAAGGCGAAAGAAGTTCTCGCCCTTCTCGCCGGTAAGATCGAAGTCGAATGGGATGATCGAGGGAATATCGGTAAACGATATTTTGCTCAGGATGAGATCGGTACTCCCTACTGCATCACCGTCGATTTCCAGACCCTTGAAGATAACACCGTCACCGTCCGCGATCGCGATACAGCCGTACAGAAAAGGGTTTCACTTGACAAGCTTTTTGAATACCTTCAATATTAATTTTGTCCATATGAAGATAAAATCCCTCATTCCTCTATTAATTTTTGCCCTGATCTTAAGTGGTTGCTCTAAAAAAGCCACCACCACCAAAACGACACCTCCCGCTGCCACAAAGATCTTGGTCAATGAACTTCCTTTCGGGGAGCGCCCTTTCACTGTTTTGGTTCCCCATACAAGCAATCGCGTCTTCACTTTCTATACTCAAAACGCGGATAAAGCCAAGACTGCCTCTTTGGATCTTGAGTACCAGTCGGGTGATCTTCTCAAAGGTGCCAGAGCCTCACTTGACACCCCCATCCCTAATCCTTTTGTAAAAGCCATCGTGTTGGGTAGTTGTTCAACTGGAGGCAAATGTACCTTTGACTCCGATCTTAAATCGGGGACCATGAAGTTCAGACTTGATTTCGAAGGCAAAACCGAAGTTCATGTCCTTAAGGGAGACTTCACCTTTATCCTTGGTCAGCAGAACCTTCCGGACGGGAAAGTAATTTTTGAACCGTCAAGGACGAACCTAAAAGACAATCTCATTTTGGTTAACTCCCTTGGAGTTCCGACACAAGTCGAAAAAGAAGTTGTTCTTTATCCAATCGTGATCTCCGCAGTTGGAAACAAGACTGTCCTCGGTACTCTTACCATAAACCAGTCTGGAGTTACCGAAGCGGCCATTTATGATGGGACAAGCTTTAAGCCCCTCAAGTTCACTGCCAAGGAAAATACACTCACTTTTACTCTCAACGAAAAACCTTGGACCAAACAAGTGACAATCACAAGAGACGACCAAAAGGGGGCACAAGAGACTTTGTCACTCTACCTGATCGGCCCGATCGTACTGTATAAATAAACATTTTCCTCTTGCTTAATCCGTGATAAATTTTGTGACGCATTATCATCTGAAGCCGAAACTTTAGAAAATAATAGAATAAAACCCGAAACTTTTAAGACCCCATAGTGGGGTCTTTTTATTTATTCTTTTCACAAACATCCCTCTTGACACATGTTATTTTCTATATCATACTGGAAAGTGGTGACAAGTGGTGAATTATCCTGTATATTAAAAAATATACACATCACTTAATAAACCTGCCCTATGAACTATGTTTATTGGACGCTACTACCACACAATCGAAGCCAAGGGAAGATTAGCCATTCCCGCATCCTACAGGGAGGGACTGGTATCAGGTGGCGTCATCACCTGGGGGCTAGATGGTTGTCTATTTCTTTTCCCGGAATCATATTGGCAGAAGCTCTCCGAGAAGCTGGCCTCATTACCGATGACCAATCCCCAAGCCAGGAATTTCACCCGTCTCTTGGTTCAATCGGCCCAAGAGCTAAATCTAGACAATCAAGGAAGAACTCTTCTTCCGGATCACTTAAGACAACAAGCTCAGTTAAAAAAACAGGTGGTGATAGCTGGAGCCCTAACCAGAATTGAAATCTGGGATCGCGAAGCATACCACCAGCACCTTGACTTAATAGCGCAACAGGCAAATAACACAGATTCAGTAATTGCTGATCTTGGAATATGACAAACACACAAAGACATTTCTCAGCCTTTAGAGGAGAGATAGCCAAGCTTTTTGAACTTACCCCCGGAAAAGTTTTCTATGACCTGACTTTAGGTGATGGGGGACACACTCAGGAAGCTCTCGAAGCAGGTTGTCGGGTTATTAGTTTCGATGTTGACCCGGAGGCAGTTGTCAGAGCCACTTCGTTCATCACCAACCTCACCCCGGAAATAGTCACCTCACAAACAAACGAGATTGACCCGGATTTCAAATGGCTGATCATCAACGATAACTTTGTCAAAATCACCGAATACGTCAACAAACTCAAACTTCCCTTAGCCGACGGCATCATGGTCGACCTCGGACCCAGTCAGTTTCAAGTTCTCTCTCCGGAAAGAGGCTTTAGTTTTCTTTCTGAAGAGCCCCTTGATATGAGACTCACCAAAGACCTCGGGGTGACGGCTGCTGACCTGATCAATGCTCTCAATGAAGGTGAACTGGCCTCGCTTCTCCAGCTTGGAGATGAACCTTTCGCCAGACCGATTGCCAGAGCCATTGTCAAAGTCAGACAACAGAGCAGGATTACTACTACCAAGCAGTTATCCGATCTCATTCTTAGAGTTAAGGGTTCACGACAAGGGAAAGTTCACCCGGCCACTAAAACCTTTATGGCCCTTAGAATGGCAGTCAATTTGGAAAGAGAGGTCATTCAGGAACTTCTTCCTCAACTTCCATCTCTCCTGAATCCGGAAGGCATTGCAGGAGTTATCAGTTTCCACTCCGGAGAAGACAAACTGGTCAAGGATTTCATGAAAGACTCTGTCAAAAACAACCTATTAAGCGCTATTAACAAAAAACCATTAACACCTTCGCAAGAAGAATTAAAAATTAGTACCCGTACTCGAAGTGCCAAACTTAGACTCGCTAGAAAAATTATTTAACCACCGTCTCACCTACGGTATTTCTCTCGCCGTTCTGGGAGTTTTCGTTGCTCTCAATCTCATCGGTACAAATGCGTTGGCAACCCAAGGATTTGCTGTCAATGATCTGGAAATGAAAACTCTTGAACTCGAGGATGAAAACAAACAACTAAAAGTCAAGATCGAAGAAGTCGCCAACCTCAAAGATATGTCTCAGCTCGCTCAGGAAAAGGGTTTCTTCAAAGCTCGTGATATAGTCTTTATGCCCACTCCGCCCACCACGGCGTTGCGCTAAAAAGACTTATAAATGGCCTCTGTTGCTTTAAATCTTACTCAAAAACGTCTCAAAACGATTATCGTTCTTATCCCTCTCCTGACTTTAGGATTACTGGTCAGACTGTTTTACTGGCAAATTATCCGCGGACCGGAACTTCAGACAAAAGCAGCCAGACAACATCAGACGACTTCACTGCTTAAGGCAAAGAGGGGAGACATCACTGATATTGAAGGCAACGTCCTGGCGGGTACGAAGAATCTTTTTCATCTCTTCGTCTATAAACCCCAACTGGAAATTCCTGAGACTGAGCTGATAGAAAAACTGGCGGTCAATATTAAACAAGATCCTGAAAGCACCGCCGGAGGTGATATCAGATCATTCCTTCTGAAAAGACTCACCCTGGACAGCAACTGGATTTCTCTCAAACATTATCTCTCCCCCGAAGAAAAAGACGCCATCGAACTTCTTGATATCGCCGGTATTGGTTTCGAAGATGAATATGTTCGTTATTACCCCGAAGCCAGTATGTCAGCCCATATTCTTGGTTTTGTTGGACAGGATATTGCCGGTGAAGAACAGGGATATTTTGGTCTTGAAGGATATTTCGATCGAAAACTTAGGGGTCGCTCAGGAAAGATCCGTACAGAAAAAGATGCCAAAGGCAATCCGATTTTAGTTGGTGATTATCAATTCCTTCACTCCGTGGAAGGAAAGCCAATTCAAACAACCATTGATAAAAAGACTCAATACATCGCCGAGAGTTCTTTGATAGAAGGACTGGCTAAATATCAAGCTTCTGCAGGTAATGTAATCATTATGGAATCAAAAACGGGCAAGATCAGAGCCATGGCTTCCTTCCCTAACTATGATCCCTCGGATTTTTCCAAGTTTGATTCCAGCTATTTTAAAAATCCCAATGTAGCTGCTCTCTTTGAGCCGGGCTCCATCTTCAAAATTTTGGTCATGGCCGCCGGATTCAATGAAAAAGTGGTGACACCGGACACTGTTTGCGATATCTGTCACAAGCCCCTGGTTATCGGCAAATTCGCCATCAAAACCTGGGATGAGGTGTATCACCCCAACTCCACCATGACCGAAGTTATTGTTAACTCGGATAATACGGGCATGGCCTTTGTAGCCTTTAAGCTGGGAAAAGATAAATTTGCCGATTACATGTCCCGTCTTGGTTTCGGTAAAAAGACCGGTATTGAACTTCAGGAAGAAGTCTCGGGTCAGATAAGAACTGCTTCCCAGTTTGGTGATATCGATCTGGCCACCGAGTCTTTCGGTCAGGGAATTGCCATCACTCCGATACAAATGATCGCCGCGGCCAATACCCTTGCCAACAAAGGTGACTATCTCAAGCCGACCGTCGTTGAAGACGACACCAAAGAACCCACCAGAACCAACATCTTTTCTCCAGAAGCAGTCTCTCAAATGACCCGGGTTATGATTCAGGCGGTTGAAAAAGGTGAGGCCAAGTGGGCCAAGCCTAAAGGATTAGTGGTCGCCGGGAAAACCGGTACCGCCCAAATCCCCATAGAAGGCCATTACGATCCGGACAAAACCATCGCCAGTTTTGTTGGTTTTTTCCCTGCAGACAACCCTAAATACACTATGCTTGTCACGCTCAGTGAGCCTCAGACTTCCCCCTGGGGATCCGAGACGGCTGCCCCTTTATGGTTTAGTATTGCTAAAAGCCTTTTGCTTTAACAGGCAGCTAAGATTAAAATAAACATAATGCTTACACGTATCAGAAGACACACTGTCTCTTTCAAGCACGCTGTCGATGGTATTTGGCACACACTAAGGACCCAGCCTAACTTCCGTTTTCACACCATCGCGGCAATTTCTGTGATCCTGGCTGGTATATATTTTGAGATCAGTTATTTCGAATGGCTCGTGGTTCTCTTTACTTTCAACATGGTTTTCGTTGCCGAGATGGTCAACACCTCTATCGAGGCAATGGTCGACCTGATATCTCTCGAAAGAAGACAAGACGCCAAAGTGGCCAAAGACGTCTCAGCAGGTATGGTCCTGGTCAGCGCCTTATCGGCAATCGCCATCGGCGTCTATATATTTTTACCAAAATTCTTTTTACTCTAAAATATGGGTTTACTACTCGGACTTCTACTTTTCTCCTTCTTAGTTCACTCGATCGCCATCATCCCTTTTGTTAATTTCCTCTACAAGCTTCGTTTTTTCAAGAACAAGACTGCTATCTCCGAGAACAAAACCGATGAGGCTTCAATGCATATTAAATCAAAAGCCAGAACTCCTGAGGGTGGCGGTCTTTTGGTCTTGGTTATTACCAGCTTGATCTTTGCTTTTGTCCTTCCCTCTCTTAACTGGCTCGGGTTTGAGATCACTCATGTATATCCGATAAATGACGAGATCAACATTATCTTTTTTGCATTCCTTTCATTCGGTTTGCTGGGTCTTTATGATGACGTGGTTAAGTTTTTTGAGCTTTCCCGGGAGGAAGGCTATGCCGGACTTAGGACCGTTCATAAATTAATTATCCAATTCATCCTCGGGCTCACCATTGGTGCCATGATGTACGTCAATCTTGGCATTGATATTATTCACATTCCCTTTCTTGGTGTCCTTAATTTTGGTCCATCGTTCATCCTCATCGCCGCCCTCATCATTGTTACCTTCGTCAACTCCGTCAACATCACCGATGGCATGGATGGTCTGGCCGGTGGACTGCTGATGATTTCTCTGTTCGGTTTCCTTATTCTTAGCGCTTCGATACTTGACGTACCGCTTTCTGTTTTCATTGCTCTTTGGCTTGGAGGCCTGATCGCCTTCCTCTACTTTAACGTTTTCCCTGCTCGTATCTTCATGGGGGACGTCGGCGCTCTGGCCTTCGGTGCTGCTTTTGCCACAGTAGGTTTACTTACCGGCAAGGTTGTCGCCCTCATCATAGTTGGACTACCCTTCTTGGTAGACGGTTTTAGCTCGCTGATTCAAATCGCCTCGGTAAAGATTCTTAAGAGGAGAATTCTTCCCATCGCCCCTCTCCACTATTGGCTATTAAAAATCGGCTGGACCGAACCTAAAATAGTCCAACGTGCTTGGCTCATTGGGGTCATGTGTGTTGTCTTCGGTGTCTGGCTGGCTATCATTTAAGAGGGTGAAGCCCAAGAATAATAAACGATCAGGACTGGCACTTACTATCCTCGCTGGGGGAGTGATACTCGCAATTTTTGGTTTACTTGCCATTTACGATGCCTCAGTCGTCGAAGGATATAAAGATTTTTCCGACAAATTTCATTTTGTTAAACAGCAAGCAGTTTGGTTGGTCATCGGTATCGTAGTCTCACTTTTTGCTGCAGGTTTCCCTCTCGCTACACTGAAAAAATATTCCCACGTATTTCTACTCGGATGTTTGTTTTTGATGGTATTGGTTCTGATTCCCGGGATTGGATCTAAATTTTTAGGGGCCCGTCGCTGGATTATCTTTGGTCCGATCGTGATTCAGCCGTCTGAGCTGATCAAAATTGCCCTGATTCTCTACCTTGCCCGTTGGCTCGAAGTCTCCCGTAGTTTAAAACAATTCCTTGCTTTACTCGGTCTCTGTCTCGGATTGGTCATGCTCCAACCGGACCTGGGTACCGGGGTTGTCATTGTCGGCACCTGTTTTATCCTTTACTACTTGTCGGGAGCCAATCTCAAAGATATCTCCATCTTTATGGGGCTATTGGTAATTACTATGTCAGTCTTAGTCTTCGCCTCCCCCTACAGAATGAACCGCCTTAAGACATTTATGGATCCCACCTCGGATCCGCTCGGAGCCTCATATCACATCAATCAGGTCCTTTATGGTCTCGGCTCGGGTGGCTTAACCGGTGTGGGTGTTGGCCAGTCACGACAAAAGTTTGCCTATCTTCCGGAAGCCACAACAGACTCCATTTTTGTCATCATCGCGGAGGAGTTTGGCTTTATCGGAGGAGCCGCAGTCATCCTTGGTTTAGTTGGATTGTGCCTGGCAAGTCTGAACATCGCCGCAAAAACGACCGACAGATTTGATAAACTACTCTCTAGCGGAGTTTCACTCCTCTTTTTAACCCAAATATTCGTTAACCTTAGTGCCATGACCGCTTTAATGCCACTCACGGGAGTCCCTCTACCCTTCATCTCTTACGGAGGCTCTTCTCTGGTCACTAATTTCTTGAGTCTTGGGTTACTGGCCAATGTGGCTAAAAAACTATGAAACCAACAATCGCCTTTACCGGTGGACATCACAATAGCGCTCTCGTTGTTGCCAAAGAATTAAGGAAAGAGGGGTATCAAATAATTTGGTTTGGCCATAAGTTCACCTCCCGGGGGGACAAAAGTCTTTCTGCCGAGTACCAGGAAGTCACCGCTTCCAATATTAAGTTTCTTGAGTTAAAAACCGGCAAATTTTATCGAAAGTCCGGTGGTGATTGGCTGATGATCGCCTTCGGCTTCATTCAGTCCTTGCTCTACTTAATCAGATATCGTCCGTCACTGATTTTTTCGTCCGGCGGCTATCTTTCCGTCCCCATTGTTATCACCGGTTGGTTGCTTAGTATCCCATCTCTTACTCATGAACAAACTGTTGTTGCCGGTTGGGCGAACAGAGCCATTTCCCCTTTTGTCAGAAAAATTTTACTTACTCATGAGTCATCGTTAAAGAATTTTCCCAAGGGAAAATCGGTAGTTGTAGGCCTGCCGGTTCGCAAAGAGATCCTCTCCAGAAAATACACTAAGGCATTTTCCCCGCCACTTATTTACATTACTTGTGGAAAACAAGGATCGCACGTAATCAATCAGGAAATATTCCCCATCATCCCCGAACTCGTCAAAAAGTATACGGTCGTCCACCAGACCGGAGCGAACACTGAAACAAAAGATATGGAAAAAGCTCGTCGGTTAAAAGATAAGCTTGGAGATCTGAGAGATCGTTATCAGTACGCCCCGTATTTCTTTGCTCAACAAGCGGCCACCTACCTTAGATCTGCCAAGATCATCGTCAGCCGGGCTGGCGCTCATAATAGTTACGAACTTTTAGTCCTTGGAAAAAGAGCCATTCTTATTCCCATTCCCTGGGTATCTCACAACGAACAACTGCTGAACGCGCAGCTGGTTGCTAAAAACACCGGCAGTCTTATTCTCGAAGAGAAAGATCTCACCCCGGAATCCCTCTTAAAAGCTATCATTGAATTGGGTAAGTCACCCAAGGTGAAACCCAGTGTAAAACTACCCATAGATGCTACAAAAAAGATCATCAGTATCATCCACCAATATATCTAAGCGGTCATTCCGACGTGTGAAGGCAGCTCTTCATCAAGCCAGATCATTTGTAAAATTAATTCCGTTTCTTGCAGTTCTAATCATCTTTCTATTTTTTGGCGCCAAAGCTCTCACCATTCAAAAAATTAATTGTCGGGTCAACGGTCGGGTCTGCCCCAGGGAAGTGGAAGGCATACTTTGGCACTTGTCGGGTGATAGCTATTTCAAAATCAATAGGAGAGAGCTCCATTGGGCCATCAAACAGATATTTCCTCTCGATGAGCTCAAATATAATTTTTCCTATCCCAATACATTGGAGGTGAGTATCACCGGAGTTCAAGAAGCCTATCCAATTGCCAGTTATCAGGTTCCTCAACTACCGAATCTTTCTCTTGATATGTATGGCTCATCCTCTGAATCTGCCCAATGGAGCCGACCGGTACCTGAGATAGAAAGTTTTGCCATCGATTTGGAATGGATCAGTCAGAAACTCTGGGAAAACGGCAGTCTCACTACGGATGTTTCCTCGGAATCAGGCCTTATAAAACACATCTTCACCAGCATTCCTTCAGAGAACCACATCTCCAGTATGTATAAGATCATTGCACTCTCCTACAGATATTTGGAAAATCCCAAGATCTATATACTTGACGATCGCATTTTCTTGAGCCAAGAAAACCTACCTGATATTATTATTTATGTAGATTCGCCTCTTACAAATGTCGAATCGTCTTTGCAATCGCTTGATTATCTAGTTACAATCAAGAAAGATATAAGGGTATTAAACCTTAGCTTTAAGCACCCAATCTTAAAATAACTTATGGCCAAACCTACAGGAGTAAATTCAATCGACATTGGATCAGGAAAAATTACTTGTTTAATCACTGTTCCTTCTCAAGAAGAAGAAAAAATAAATCTTGTCGGAGCCGCCACCGTACCCAGTAGGGGAGTAAAAAAAGGCCAGATCGTCAACATCGAAGAAGCAGTCGGCTCGATTTCGGACTGCGTCGAAGCCGCCGAAAGAATGGCCGGTTTCAATATTGATCAGGCTTACGTTTCCATAAATGGAGATCATATCCAGTCTCAGAATAGCCAAGGGTTGGTTGCCATCACCGAATCCGAGGGAGAAATTGCCGAAGACGATATTTATAGAGTTATCGAAGCTGCCAGAGCCATATCTCTTCCCACAGCCAGAGAAATAATCCACGTTTTACCCAGAGAATTTATCGTTGATAGTCAAAGAGGTATCAAAGATCCTACTGGCATGTCTGGAGTTCGTCTGGAAACAGAGGCTCACTTAGTCACAGGTCTCTCACCTGCTATCAAGAATGTCTCTCGTTGTGTTAGTGATTTGGGAATTAATGTTGCCGGACAAGTATTTACGGGTCTGGCATCCTCACATTCGGTGCTCACCGAGACCGAGAAAGAACTTGGTGTTATTCTGGCCGACATCGGCGCCGGCACCACCAGTATTAGTGTCTTTATCGAAGGTGCCTGCAGTTACTCCGCAGTCATTCCTGTCGGTGCCAGAAAAATAACCGACGATATTGCCATCGGTCTCACCTCATCTATCGACACTGCCGAACGAATCAAGCATTATCTCTCCAAAGGAAAAGGCGAAAGAGACGGAGATAAACCGGCCGACGAAATTGATTTTGAAAAATTGGGTATCAGAGAGGATCACCTCAAGACAGGTTCCCGCAAAGCGATCACGGAGGGCATCATCAGACCACGCCTTAATGAGATATTTTCGCTATTGAGAGACGTTTTAAAGAAATCAGGTTTTGAGGGTCAAACACCGGCAGGTGTAGTCCTTACCGGAGGCGGGGCCATGACAGCCGGAGCTCTCGAGTCCTGCCGCAGAGTAATGCAACTACCTCCCCGAATTGGTGTTCCTTCCGGTCTTTCAGGAATAGTTGACGAAGTAAGCACTCCAATTTATGCCGCGTCAGTCGGTCTAATTCTTTACGGTTACAAACAAAAGCCCCAAAATTCCGCGGGAGGTGTTAAACTCTCTGGTATATTCAAGAAGGTCCCTGGAAAGGACATGGCCGGCAAGGCACTTGAATTTATCAAATCATTTTTACCTTAAAAGTGGGGCTAATAAAACCAGACACAAATACATTCGCCAAGATTAAAGTCTTGGGAGTAGGAGGAGGAGGGAACAATGCTGTTAACTCCATGATTTCATCCGGAAAGATAAAAGGAGTGGAATTTATTGCCGTTAACACCGACATGCAGGCCCTCTTGAATTCAAACGCCGACATTAAACTTCAGATTGGAGAAAAAAGCACCAAAGGACTTGGTTCCGGTGCCAACCCTGACATGGGTCAGGCCGCGGCCGAGGAATCTCGTGAAAGGATCAAAGAAGTTCTCGCTGGTGCAGACATGGTATTCATTACTGCCGGAGAAGGTGGAGGTACGGGTAGTGGTGCAGCTCCGGTAATTGCCGAAATCGCCAGAAAAGAAGTAGGAGCACTCACAGTAGCCGTCGTCACCAAACCATTCCTTTTTGAAGGATCCCGTCGACGTGTCCAAGCTGAAGAAGGTATAGATAGACTAAAAGAGAACGTAGACACTCTTATTGTCATCCCCAACCAAAGACTCATGGATGTGGTCAAAAAAGATCAGTCCCTTATAGATGCTTTCAAGATGGCTGACTCAATTCTAGGACAAGGAGTCCAAGGTATATCCGATCTGATTACCATTCCCGGCCTTGTAAATGTAGATTTTGCTGATGTAAAGTCTGTCATGCTTAACGCCGGCTCAGCCCTCATGGGTATAGGCCGCTCTTCCGGAGAAAAACGTGCCCTCAACGCTGCCCAGGCAGCAGTTAGCTCACCACTTCTGGAGATCAGTATTGATGGTGCACGTGGGATTCTCTTCAATATCACCGGTGGTACAAATTTGACCATGAGTGAAGTCAATGACGCCGCCACAATCATCACTCAGCAAGCCGATCCCGACGCCAATATCATCTTCGGGGCTACCATTAGGGAAGATATGGGCGATGAAATTCAAATTTCCGTCATTGCCGCCGGTTTTGACGATCTCCGTCGTCATTATTCTCCGGCTATCAGTCCTACCAGCAACTATTACAGCAGCAACCCTCCAACCCATACTCCTCAACCGATCAATGAGCCGACACCCGCGCTTGCCACGGTGGAAGAAGAACAACCAGATAACTCATCTCTCAGAGGAAAATATAAGATTCAGCACGAAGAGGTGGCAGTTGAAGACGATCTAGATATCCCGGCATTTTTAAGAAATAAATAAACAACATGCCCAAGGCAAAAAAATCGGCCACGACTGAAGAGACAATAAAGACTTCCGGTGAAGCATTGGTAAAAACCGTCAAGAAGCTAATCGCTCAAGGGAATGTCCGCCACATCACCATCAAAGACAAGAATGGGAAAACGATTGCTCAATTCCCTCTGACCATAGGGGTAGTTGCAGCGGCTCTCATCCCTGTCCTTGCCGCCATCGGCGCCATCGCTGCCTTGATAGGGGAGTGCAACATTTCAGTCGAGCGGGAAAAATAACCCATAATCTCCCTTATTTGGTATAATTCTGATTAAGATCTTTTACATCACCAAGGAGGTGACTAATGGCTATCCGGAAAGAAGATGTCCTAAGTTCCGTTGCCCAGGAAGTCAAAGCATTCTGCGATGAAGCAGAGGAAGTCATCGACAAAAAGCTCAAATATTTTATAGATGAGGGCATTACTGTCATTTATTATTCTGAAATAGGCCTAACCAGCGATCTGCCTGGATACAGTCAGATCCAGAAAGAGATTGTTCGCAGGTATACGGACGCCGGTTGGTCCGTTGCTTTTAATTCTGACCAACGTGATGGTTCCTGGTTCACTTTTAAGTAGCAGAGGAGGCATATGGATGAGCGTTTCAATAATTATGTCCATGTAATACTTTTGGCGATTCTGATGGGATTTTTAGTCGGCTTAAGCACATTCGCCTTCATTGGCGAGACTGCCTTTAACCTTCCCGGAGGCTCAATCGCCTCAGGACTCTCCATCGGCATGTTCTATTCTCTCAAGGTCCTCGAGCCACACAAGTATAACTACATCTATCTCATAGCCGGAGGGGCATCTGGGCTAATCGGCTTCCTGATATTCCTAGTCCTTTTTGTATAAGATGTTACCCCGCCAAGCGCGGGGTATTTTTGCGCCTTGATTTCGGGTAATATTCGGTATTAAATAGAGCTATGATCCAAAAAATATCCGCCCCTGTTTCCGTCGAATTAGTTTACGATCACAGGAAGCACACCTCTTTACCTAGGAAAATCCTTTGGGATGGTCGCGTCTTTCCCATTCTCAAACTAGGACTTCATCACACCTTCCGGGAAGGCAGGGATCTTCATCATGTATTCTCTGTTGCTGCGCAAGAGCTCTCCTTCCGTCTCAGACTGGACACCAGCACTCTTTTTTGGACATTAGAAGAGATCTCAGATGGACTACCAAATTAATCTCGATTTCAATTCCAGGCCAAGCGCGGTGATGCACCTCGATCTCAACTCTTGTTTCGCCAGTGTGGAACAGCAGGCCAACCCTCTTCTTCGAGGTAAGCCCATCGCTGTCGCTGCCTACGACACACCCAATGGCTGTATCCTAGCCCCTTCCATCGAAGCCAAGCGCCTCGGGATTAAAGTGGGCATGAGGGTCAAGGAGGGTAGGCTCATATACCCAAACCTGATAGTTCTCAAACCTGATGCGGACAAATACAGAAATGTCCATATTAAACTTAGGAACTTGCTTTCAAATTACACGCCGGAGATCACTCCTAAATCGATCGATGAATTCGTTTTGGACTTTTCAGGCACCCCGGCATTCTCTCGAGGCTTGATTGGTGTCTCTCGTGAAATAAAAGATCGTATCAAGGAGGAGGTGGGGGACAATCTGACGGTTTCCATTGGCCTGGGCCCGAACCGTTTCTTGGCTAAAACAGCTTCTAATCTGCACAAGCCGGACGGTCTTGATGAAATCAACAAAGCCAACTTTTGGCAAGTCTACGAGGGTCTCACCCTCACCGATCTTAATGGCATCGATAGACAAAATGCCATTAGGCTCAACAGTGCGGGGATTTACTCCGTTCATGACTTTTTCCAGGCTGATATTCCACTTCTCCGTTCAGCCTTTAAGTCCATCCTTGGTTATTACTGGTTTTTGCGCCTGCGCGGCTGGGAGATAGATGATGTGGACTGGGGCACAAAGAGTTTTGGTCATTCATATTCCCTGCCTAAATTTATAAAAAATCCGGAAGAGCTCGCCCCCATTCTGTCCAAGCTTGTTGAAAAAACCGGATTCAGGATGCGCCGCTCGGATTTCCAGACCAAGGGTATCCACCTAGCCGTGCTTTATGAAAATTACGAATACTTTCATCAGGGAGTATCCCTTCCTCAGCCTGTGTTCTCCAGTCAGGATATCTACCGGGTGGCTTACAAGCTTCTTAAGCGATCATCGTATCACCTGGGGGTGCGTAATCTGGCTGTTTCTTGCTTCAATCTTTCATCCCGATCCACGATCCAACTTGAGCTTTTCAGTGACACGCTTAGGAAAGATAGGCTCACCAATACCTTGGATGACATCAACGATCGCTGGGGCAACTTTGTAATCACTCCGGCTCTAATGGCCAACACCCAAGATCACGTCCATGATCGTATCAGCTTCGGACAAGTACGTGGTCTAATTAATTAAGCCAGGCGACCCCTAGGTTTAAGAAAGAGGCAAAAGTTACCCAGGCAAGGTAGGGTAAAAGCAGTCTCCCGGCCAACATGTCAACCACCGAGAAACTCTTGATCGTCCTGTAAATCAGCCACCAGAGGATCAGTATCTCTGCATAAGCCAGCCAGAAGGCTCCCATTCCGAAAAAAATTCCTGACCAGGCAACATTGAAGATGAATTGCAGCACATAGGCTCGAAAAGCCTCAGATCCATTCTTGGTATTCAATCCCTTGACCCAAACCAGATAAAAAGCCACCCCCATTAAAATGAACAAGATCGTCCATGCTGGCCCGAATAGCCACGATGGGGGAGTGAAAAAGGGCTTATTGATATCTCTATACCATGTGCTCACAGCTCCGGCCGTAAAAAATGCTCCGCTTGAACCTATCGCTATCGCAGAAACAACGGATATGAGGAGCTTTGACCAATCGATCTTGCCCTTCATTCATTTTGCGCTAAATCAACTTCTTTGGGTGCCGTCGCATGCCCTGCAGCCTCTGCAGCATCGGCGTCCTCCTTAGTGACGTGAATTGTGCCTACCGGATGGTTTGGTGGGGAATAGAGGGTATAAATCTTGAGTGGCTCGGTTTCGGAAGTATTGATAATATTGTGCTCGGTTCCTGCAGGCACGATCAAGACATCATCGGCTTTTAGATCAGCTTCCTCTCCATTTAAAATTGACTTCCCTACCCCGCTTTCAAATCTAAAAAACTGATCCACATCCTCGTGCGTCTCCATGCCTATTTCCTCCTTGGGTTTCAGGCTCATTAAGACCAACTGGGTGTGAACCCCGGTGAAGAGCACTTTCCTAAAATAATTATTCTCTAGAGTATCCTTCTCGATATTTGTATGAAATCCTGACATATGGAGCTTATTACTGGTAATAAGTCCATTGTAATACTTATTTGGAGGTGTGTTTCATGCTTGGTTGCTTTTGTTGAGGCACGAGCTCCTTAGGTTTAGGTGTGTAAATTGGCATTCCCGGTAGACCAGTTAGCCCTACAAGCTCCAATCCTTTATCCTTGGCAGCTTGCTTGATGGCAGGTATCGCACCTACATCGCTGTCAGTAAAATGCATTAAGATAATGTCCCCCCCAGCCATTTTAGGCACGACAAAGTCAATGACGTCTTGGGTCGAATATCTGCTGTACACACCGGGACTACCATAGGTCCAGCCCATTATGGCTTTATAGCCTAATCCGCCAAGGGTGTTATACACACTCGTATCATCGACACCCTGATTCGCTGGAGCACGCATGAGCTTGTTTACAAACTCACCCCTGTTAAGCTCAGAATAGGCTTGCTCCCATCCCTTTATTTGGTACGAAATATCAACGGTAGGATTATTCAGGTGGGTGTGATCCAAAGTGTGGTTATATATTTCGTACCCCTTATCAATAGCCTTGGCATATAGCTTGGGGTCGTCATGCAAACAGGCTCCCACTATAAAGAATGAGGCCGGGGTACCGTCCAATAGTTCAAGCGCTCGCTCAACCTTCTCGGGATACCAACCGTCATCAATAGTCATAGCTATCTTATTTGAGTCTCTGTCCCCATGGCTGATATAGGAGACCGTATTAAGCAGGAACTCAGGCGCGAACAGCCCCGCTCCGCCGGCGAGAGACAGTCTCAGAAAGTCCCTTCTCGACATCGTCCCCGAGCCTTCATTTTTATTCATATAGTCGTATTATACCCCCCTCCCTGATTTGACAACGAGCCTATAATGTGATAATATACCCCCTTATGAAACAAAGAATCATCTTAGCTTCATTTTTAGGTTGTTTCGCTCTTGGACTAACGGTAAACGTGCCTGAGATTCCAGCTTCTCTGCTCTCTCCGGCTGTCTTCATTCCTCATGTTTTCGAAACCAAGTCCGAGGAAGTAGTCTTGGCTCAAAGAGAATTCTCTATGGAGTATCGTTATCCTGTCGAATCGGTGAGCCAGGTCTTCAAAGACAACATTCTTTTGAACATTGCCTATCTTGATGGTAGGGTAAAATCTGCCTCGGATATTAAATGGGAAGAAATCGACCAGCCATTCACTTCTAAATTTACTCTTAAACCAGGTGAAGCTTTTGCCTACCACGATCAGGTATACCCTGAATACGAGGAAAAAGTTGTTGTAACCACTAACTCCAGATTCAACAAACAAGATGGATACAAGACTGATGGCTATCTCTATGGAGATGGCGTCTGCCAACTTGCCTCCTTGATCTCTTGGGTTGCCAAGGATGCCAACCTTGAGGTTAAGTCCCCCACGAACCATGACTTTGCCGCTATTCCTGAGGTGCCTAAAGCTCAGGGTGTCTCTATCTACTATGATCCTTTTGACAAGGCTCACAGTGTTAGGTCTAATCTGTACATCACCAACAACACCGACAAAGACGTTAGTTTTATCTTTGAGTACAAAAACGGACAACTGGTTGTTAAAGCCGTTACAGGGTAACATCCCTAAAATTAGGCCTAAAAACCCTAAAGTTTAATCTCATCCAAGCCCAGGCTCCCGCCTGGGTTTTTGATTGTAAAAAAAATTGCATCGAACTAAAAAACGAGGTACATTGAATATATGAACCAGCTAGCTATTTTGCATGTAGAGAACGTCTCCAAGTCATTTGGCAAGCTTCACGCCCTAAGGTCTGTTTCGTTTGATGTCAGGCCCAAAGAGATCTATGCTCTGATCGGTCCAAACGGTTCAGGGAAAACCACTCTTATAAACAACATTGTTGGCCTCCTCAAGCCAGACAATGGGGAAATCACCATCGCCGGTATAGACATTAACCAAAAACCTATCACTGCCAAAGCCTTGCTTGGTTACGTCCCTGACAATCCAGCCAATTACCCATTCCTTACCGGAATGGAATTCCTTTATCTGACAGCAAGGTTAAAGCACCTTTCTCAAGCTGAGATTGATAAAGAGGTTGGAAGGTTAAAAGATATATTTCCTATTGAAGATGTCTTGAATACTCCCATGGCTGGATACTCTAGAGGAAGCCTCCAGAAAACAGCCTTTCTGGCTTCCCTACTTGGTGATCCCAAACTGCTCGTCATTGACGAACCGGTAGTAGGTCTTGACCCTCTAAGCATAAAAATCTTTGGTGAGAAGTTACAGCAATTTTCCAAATCGGGAGGGTCGGTCTTCTTGTCCACCCACACTCTTACATTTGCCCATAAATATGCGGACAGAGTAGGCATCATTCATGAAGGGAAACTAATTCATGAAGTTAGTGACCCCAAAAAAGTTGACTTGGAAAAAATGTACGAAAAAGAAGTACACACTGCTTATGTTTAATACTCTCTCCGTATTAATAAAACTTGATCTGCAGGCAACTCGCAGGTGGTTCGAAAAAGAAGCTATTTGGAAATTTCTCATAGCTTTGGCCTTTTTATCCGTCATGATCGGAGTTGGTTTGCTTATCTATTATTTCTCACTTTTTTATTTCAAGTACCTCTCCGAATTTGAAGTTTACGGAGATCTGACCATAGGCTACGTGCTCAGAGCCACCATTCTGATCATTGCTTGGATTGGGATCCTTAGTTCTTTTATCGGCACTCTTACCTTTCTTCTTTCTCCCAATAAAGTGACGGATAATTTGGTCACACTTCCCATCGATCCGCTAAACATCATTTCTTGGCAGATAGTTAAGACTTTTGTTCTAAATCTGTCCTTATTCTTGATCACTATTTTCCCTCTGGCACTGTCATATTTCTCCGGTAGAAATATCTCCCTTGCAGACTCAATCTTTAGATCAGTGTCTGTGTTGTTGATTCTTTCTTTATTAGTTGAATCTCTGGGGTCGGCATTTGCATACATCATCGCCAACAGCATTAAGAAAAAAGAGGGCCCTCTTTACTTGTTTGGTGCTGCTCTGGTATTCCTCCTCGGGACAATACTTGTCTACTTCATCATTTTCCCTGGCAGGTTGGATATTCTATCTGAGATCGAGATTGAAAACTTTGCCGGAGTTTTCAATAACTTACCGCTAATGCGATCCTGTTTCATCGCCAACTCTCTTACGGGTATTCTTGAGAATGGATTCGGTACTCATTATTTGTCTATTGCCTCGGTCACCTCCCTTTTGTTGATTATGTCTATATTGATTCAGAGAATGCTTTTTATCACTAGTTGGCAACAGGTACGGTTAGACCTTAATTTACCAAAGCTTAAAATTATCCCTACCAAAGTCCTTACCCTTAATTTAATTAAAAAGGATATCCTCTCGATACTCAGAAGCCCCAAAGAACTGGGGTATGGAATTTTTCTCTTCCTCATGCTGATAATTTTCCTCAGTCTTTTTGCCCGAGGTATCGAGGTGAACAGGATTCCTACAAGATTTACTAGTTCTGCTGTCGTATTTTCCTGGTTTTGGCTGATCTTCTACTCTGGTACATATATTATCCGGCTTGTTTTTCCTCTCATGGCCAGGGAGGGTCGTACCCGCTGGTGGTTATTTTCTCTTCCCATAAAAACAGCTCGACTGGTAGAGTCCAAAACGCTCGCGGGCCTGCTTATTTCTCTTCCTCTCCTGTTGGTCGGTTTCATTGAGTGGTCGCTCAGTCCTATCGGTACGCCTAATTTATACTTGCTCGCTTCAGGCTCGCTGGTCATTATTTGGCTTGCGCTGTCCTTAACCCTCATTGGGATGATCAATCCTGATTACACTCTTGGGGACGATCCGGAAAAAGTCAGTACTGGGTTTGCTGGCTTGACTGCCTTAGGGATAGTAGTACTCGCTGGCACAGCTCTTAGTTACTTGATTAATCTTTCTGCCAAGGGAGACATCAGTCTTTCCGATTCGCTTGGTATGTTATTTATCGCCGGCCTTGCCACACTTGCTCCTCTTCTATTGGTAGCGCTTCGATCTACAGAAAAACACACTGTCGAAGTGTGAAGGATAAAGTTGCATTTGTTACAAACACGTGTATAGAATGGGGGTATGAATAACAAGTGGTTCATTACCTTCTTGTTAGTAGCGTTTGGTTTAGGTCTATCGGGGTGTCTACCTGCAGGACAGGCTGATATCAGATCGGGAGCTACGGGAAAATCAACCGCGTCTCAAACTGTGACTTATGATCGAACTGCGAATCTGGACGAGGAAATCGTTGTCGATTTTCGGTTGAGAGACTATAAAAATTCACCTGAAAATTACCAGTCTCTCGAAGAACTTGAAAGTTCTCTTATCAACCTTTCCGGAAAAGCCAGTTTTAAAGTCAAGGAATTTGGCAATACCGATGAGGCAGATGGATCTAAAGCAGTTCCCGGAATGACGTTCTTCTATGCGGTCTTTGAATTTATAGGAGATCAAAATAACCCATCAGGATCCAGTATCCACCCCTCCACTATTCAACAGACAGGCTGGGATCCTGCTCCCCAACTTGTTCTCGTGATTAATGGAAAAAGCTTCTATCAAAATGCTTATCGCTCCGAAGTGAGCAAGACTAAAAAAATAGATATTGCCTTCGGGACCGAGGTGACTCAAAAAACCTGGGTTACCGATATAGCCACTTGGATTCAAGATAAAGACATCAAACCGGAGCTGGCTCTCAAATACATCACCCCTCAAGGAGAAACTAAATACATAAAGATTAACTACTAATTTTTTTGCATTAAAGAGGCCCGATATTTTCAAGACAATCGGACCTCTTATTCCTTAAGTCTCGTCACCATATACCATTACATGACAGATATCCTCGGCGCCTCATGTACGGTCAGTCACTTGTATCCTGGTTTTCGTGGTGAGCAGTATATTAGTCTGGAATCGGACAACATCCCTAAGCTACACTGCCACATATCAAAAAGTGCGAAATTGCTAAAGGAGGCATCTTAACACTCCTCTTGTGGGATTAATTACAAATTACACAATATTGACCGGTCTGTCAAGTTGTTGCTAAACTAAAATGGTAACAAGTTTCACAAAACTATGAATATTGTCAGTTCCGCATTTAAACCCGGAGGTAGTATCCCTCAAATTTACACTTGTGCTGGTCAAAATATCAATCCGCCACTTTCAATTACGGACATTCCGCCAAACACCAAGACCTTGTCCTTAATTATCGATGATCCCGATGCTCCGGATGCGATATTCACCCACTGGTTGATTTGGAATATTCCCAAAGACCAGACGGAGATACATGAAGGCAGTGTTCCACCTAATGCGGTTCAGGGGACAAACAGCTTTGGAGACCAAAAATACACAGGGCCGTGTCCACCGGAAGGTCAACATCGATATCTTTTTAAGCTGTACGCTTTAGACACCGCCCTGAATCTTTCCGGTATTGCAGAAAAAAATCAGCTGGAAAAGCAGATGCAAGGACATGTTTTGGACAAAACCGAGATGGTGGGTGTCTATGCTTCCTGATAGGGTATGAGAGTTTTGTATTGAGATAATACGCCCATGGAAAGAGACCGTCTGTGTGGATTAAAAGAAAAATTTCAATACTCCGGGAAAGGCGAGGTTTATTCCTTCACAATCATCTATGATGCGCCCGCCGGTTTTGAGCAATTTGTGCCCTACGCCGTCGCCTTGATCAAACTTGAAGAAGGTCCGCTCATCACCGCCCAGTTAACCGATATTGACCTTAAGGAAATTTACATCGGTATGCCTGTTGAAATGGTCACCAGAAAACTCAAAGAGGAGGGGGACACCGGATTGATAATTTATGGCTATAAATTTAGACCACCCTTAATTGCCGACATGAATAGTCGCAAGGGGTCGTAATAGTCGATCCTCCTACTATTCTCGTCCAGCCTTTTTATAGTTGCGTACTTTCCTGACTGAGGGATGACTTTGTAAACCATCAGGTTTAACCCCCGATTAACTTCCTCGAACTCCGCAAACCCCCATTTATCTGTGATTTGCTGCAAAATATAGGGATTTTTGTATGACAGTGATAACGGATGTAGGTATGGACCACTAAAAAGGCCATAGGGCTCGCTTAAAGCATGTCCGGTAACATAGACATCTCTTCGGTTATCAATGTATTCCTCAAGTATCCTGGCAGCCTCTGCAGTGTTCCATCCGGGCTCATCTACGTAGATAGTTTTTCCAAAATAATTTCCATCTGTATACGGTCGTGCAAAATGGCTGTCGATTAGAAGCCCGCCTCCAGGTAATTGACTGATTTTATCCGACATCAAGTTGTAGGGAATTGGATGGCTTAAAAGTGAAAGAGTCGGTAACGAGATCACCAGAACTATCAGGGAGATAATTCGATAACTTATTCCTTTTAATAATACCGACACGTAGAAAGCCAAACCAAATCCGGCTATCAGAGCATGTCGTCCGTAAAGCAAGCTGTCCCACCACTGGTTGGCAATTAAAGACGGCGCTATCCAAAAAACACCCAACCAAAATAGTTTTTTGTTTGTCTTCCACATACTACTAAAAGATAGAAGGCCGATTATGACAATCGGTGAAGTGTTGTTGTAGACCAAAGGGATCCACCAGTTCCTCAAATACCTACCAATAGTTTCAACATCAAAAGAAAACCATGCATGCTCTCCAAATTTTGCAGCATAAAGCCAGTAAAATCCCTGATCCAGAGTTGTCTTAAGAGAATTCGCCAGGAATGATGCATTGATGGCACTGGCTACCAATAGAGATAATATTCCCGCAATCAAGATCTTTATAAATCTCTTTTTGCTCCACATCCACGCCAGGTAGAGCCAAAAGGGGATCCAGATTAAGACTACTGTGTGAGTTAAGAAAGCCATCATCCAGAAAACGGTCGAAAGAATCAAATATCGGTATTTTTCATCTCCGGAAGTATATTTGCTTAAGAAAAATAGACTACCGAAGAAAAAGAATAGATAACCTGTTTCCATCATCACTGTCACATTAACAATCCAGAAAATAGGTAACAAGCTAACCAATATCATTGCTCTATTAGCTGTCTTATCCTCCACCAGTCTGCTGACTACCTTACCAAAAAAGAAAACGCAAAGTAAAGCGAGAGTGACCTGAACGAGCAAAATTGCTGGTAGTGGATTCAGCCCTTGCCTCTCAAACAGTCGAAAAACTGGCCAGTTGTAGAGGATGTATCCCAGATGTAGTGGTGGATGTCCAGAAATAATGGCTGAAAAATAATTTGGATTTGCCCAACGGCTAATATATTCCCCGGAATCAAAAAAAACCTCATCCCAATTCAAAAACCACAGCCTGGAAATCAGGAATAATAAAGCTCCCATAAGTTAAATTAATTGTACTAGACAAAGATTGGTATAATAATACTCGATTCAACAAGGCATTTGAGCTCGGCTATCACCGGGCAAGCCGGGAGAAGAACTCAGTTTTCTGAGAGTAGACCTCCTCGGGAAGGCCCGTAATAGCCAGCAATAAAGTTAAACAATTAGATGGTACCGTCTCTACTTATAAAAGTTTGAGACTCTAATCCGGCAAAGGAGCTATACTGGCTCTAAAGCTGGATTTTTTATATTTATATGGATAAAAAGAAAACGATTAAATCATTAGACCTAAATTACATTCCCTCAGCTGTAGAAGAAGAGGTACTTAAAGGGTGGAAAGAAAACGAGACTTTTGAAAAATCTGTGGAGGCCAGAAGCGCCAGTAACTCCTACAGGTTTTATGATGGTCCTCCATTTGTCACCGGGAAACCACATTACGGCCACCTGTTGGGATCCATAGTAAAAGACGTCATTCCTCGCTTCCAGACTATGAAGGGCAAGCGGGTGGAAAGAGTCTGGGGATGGGATTGTCACGGTCTACCGGCAGAGAATAAAGTTGAAAAGGAGCTTGGTATTAATTCAAAAAAAGAAATTGAAGAGCTTGGTATAGATAAATTTGTTTCCGCCTGCAAATCATATGTTGGAAATGTTTCTGCAGAGTGGGAATGGTACATAGACCATATTGGTCGCTGGGTTGATTTTAAAAATGCTTACAGAACCATGGATATGCCCTACATGGAATCTGTCCTTTGGGTATTCAAAGAACTTTTCGACAAAGGTTTTATCTACAAAGGTAAACGTGTTTCACTATTTTGCCCTCGCTGTTCGACTCCCATAAGCAACTTTGAGGTTGCTATGGATAATTCCTACAAAGACGTCACCGACCCATCGGTATTCATTAAATTCAAACTTAAAGATCAAGATGCTTCCATCTTGGCCTGGACGACCACCCCCTGGACCCTTCCTAGCAACTTTGCTCTTGGATTTTCTTCCGACAGCGACTATGTTCAAGTAGAACATCATGGGGAAAACTTGATAATGGCCAAAGACAGACTCAAAGAGGTTCTCGGTGATGAATACAAAATTCAGAGAGAGTTTAAAGGACATGAGCTTGAAGGGAAAGAATACGAACCGCTATACCACTATTACCCCTCAAACAATAACGATTACCACCTATATTCCGCGAATTTTGTTTCCATGGAAGACGGTACGGGTATTGTTCACATTGCACCGGGATTCGGAGAAGATGATACCCAGCTGGGGAAAGAACACGGCTTATCAATGGCTGAGTCGGTTGATGACACCGGCATGATGGATCCAATTGTCGAAGTTGCTCAAGGAAAATATTTTAAGGGAGCTGACAAATTTATCATCACGGATCTTGAGAATAGGGGATTAATGTATAAGAGTACAAAAATTACTCATAGTTATCCACACTGTCACAGATGTGAAACTCCATTACTCTATAAAGCACAAACAGCATGGTACATCGATATTCAGAAAGTAAAGAAGCAACTTAAGGACACAAATTCCGATATAAATTGGGTACCGGAATTTTTTAAGCACGGACGATTTGAGCTGGGTATTGATTCTGCACCGGACTGGTGTATTTCAAGGACTAGATATTGGGGAGCCCCGATACCTGTATGGGAATGTGTTTGTGGTGAAAAAATTGTTGCCGGGTCGATTTCTGATATAGAAAAACTTTCAGGTCAAAAAATAACTGATCTGCACCGCCCTGATATTGATAGAGTAACCCTTAAATGTCCAAAGTGTGGTCAGCAGGCCAAGAGAGTTCCTGAGGTTCTCGACAGCTGGGTAGAGGCTGCCTCGATGCCATATGCGCAAGTACATTATCCATTTGAGAATGAACAAAAATTCAAAAACAATTTTCCAGCAGACTTTATCACTGAGTACACTGGTCAACTAAGAGCTTGGTTCTACGTCACTCATGTAATTTCTAATCTTCTCTTCGACTCAATTGCTTTTAAGAACGTAATCGTTACCGGAGTGATCCAGGGGAATGATGGTAGAAAGATGAGCAAGAACTACGGTAACTTCCCTGATCCCAAAGAGGCGATCGAAAAATACGGTGCCGATTCTCTCAGACTTTACCTTATGGGAAGCCCGATAGTTCTCGGTCAGGATATAGCCATTTCTGAATCAGACTGGGCTAATGAGCTGAAGACAACTCTTATGCTCCTATGGAATTCGTATAAATATTTTGTTACCTATGCTAGTTTGGAGGATTGGGAACTAAAGGTTGAATTCACGACCAGACCCACAGCACTGGACGCTTGGATTCTAACTCGTCTTGATCAGACAATATTGGATATGGATGAGAGCCTATCTTCATATCAGATTCCAAAATCAGTCGCCGCTCTTAAATCATTTGTCGATGACCTTTCAACTTGGTACATCAGAAGATCAAGAGATAGAGTCGGTCCGGGATCCTTGAATATTGAAGATAAAGAGATCGCCTACACCACCATGGCTACTGTATTTAAGGTCTTCCTCAGGACAAGTGCTCCCATAATTCCCTTTATCTCCGAATACCTCTACCGGCATTTGACGGGTGAAGAATCGGTTCATCTGGAAGATTGGCCGGAAGTCAATGATAGAAGTGTTATTGACACAGAACTACTATCCAAGATGTCTCAAGTCAGGAAGATCGCCGAGATGGGTAATGCTTCCCGTAAAGCTCTCGGTATTGCCACCAAGCAACCACTATCTCAGATTAATGTTAGCGGCAATTTTTCTTCCCTCAAAGATGAAATCGAACTTCTTCAGTTAATCAAAGATGAACTTAACGTTGATGAAGTTGTTCTGATAGATTCAAAAGAGCAAGGCATCGAGTTCGATACTCAGATCACAGATCAGCTAAGGGCGAAAGGTAAAGCCAGAGAACTTGTCAGGGAAATTCAAGAAGCGCGCAAGCTAGCGGGGTGTCGACTTGATGAAAGGATAGATGTCGAACTTCCCGATTGGCCAAAAGAATCTGAAGAGGAAATAAAACGAAAAACCCTTGTGGATAATTTGGTTAAAGGTGATACCGTCAAAATAAAGAGACACCCATGAAGCCTAGAAAGGGCTCAATAATCTTTGTCCTTCTTCTTATCCAAATACTTGGCCTGGTTACTATTTGGAGCACTGCTCCGGATCTATTCGCTACTCAATTTTCATTCTTTGTTTCCAGTGTTATCATCATTTTCCTTATTAGCCAGGTAGACATCGATCTGCTTTTTAGCCTTTCCGGAGCGCTTTATGTCACATCGATCATTCTTCTACTACTGACAGCAGTCATCGGAAAAAATATCCGTGGGTCTGTTCGCTGGATCGATCTAGGCTTTTTTAATCTGCAAACTTCTGAAATAGTAAAACCTCTTTTGGCAATTTTTTATTCCCAGTTTCTATCTAAGAACAACCTGAAGTCAATGAAAAGTTTTGCTTTATTCATGGTCTTGGCTATTATTCCCGTGATATTGGTGGCCAGACAACCGGATTTGGGATCTGCCCTTACCCTATTATTCCTTCCGATTGCTCTGCTTTCTATTACCGGGCACCTAAAACGATTGCTGGTTATTGGTGTGGTAGCGGCGGTGATACTCATCCCCCTTGAATCTAAATTTCTTAAACCCTACCAGAGACAGAGGATTGAGAGTTTCATTAATCCTTATAAAGACCCCAAGGGTGCTGGCTATAACGTCATCCAAGCAACTATCGCCATCGGTTCAGGTGAACTTTGGGGAAAGGGAGTCCGCTTAGGTACCCAATCCCAGCTAAATTACCTACCTGAACGCCACACGGATTTTATCTTTGCTTCATTTGCTGAGGAATTTGGCTTTCTAGGGATTGCCGTTTTGTTTTCTGCCTATTATTTCCTTTTTTCGCGCTACTTAAGGATCAGCAGCCTTTTAAGGCAAAAAAGCCATGTCTTGCTTTCTCTTTCGGTGTTTTTTGTCTTTCTATTCCAAACCGTCGTCAATATTGGCATGAATTTGGGGGTCATGCCTGTGACTGGCATTACCTTGCCGATTTTCTCTTACGGGGGCAGCTCCCTTCTGAGCTTCGCAATTTTGATCGGTTTGGAACTTAGGCTCCTTGATTTAATGACCCCTTTTGAGATATAATTGCGCCCATGACAAACAAACAGTTACATGCGGTCATTCAACTTGGCTCAAAACAGTACTTAGTCAAGGTTGGTGACAAGATAGTAAGTGAAAAAATTGAGCTCAAAGAAGGTGAAAAACTCAATGTTAAAGACGTTCTTCTTACCCATGATGGAGAGAAGACACAGGTAGGCGCCCCTTTTGTTGAAGGAGCCTCTGTAGACCTCGATTTCGAGGGTACTGATAAGGGAGTAAAAATCAGAGTCGCTAAATTCAAGGCTAAATCCCGTTATCGTAGAGTTATGGGACACAGACAATTCGAAAGCCACTTCACCGTCAAGGCCATCAATATATAAAAACAATGCGCTTCATCTTGTTCGTTGGCTCCGGCAACACACTCGCCGGTCCGGAGGTTTCCGTTCGTATTCCCGGGAGTACCCAGGTCTCCGATTTTGTATATTCATTTGAATCAGCAAATAAAGAGGAGGCTATCAATCTTGTTTCTCCCCTTGGATCGAGCCTAAAACTGGCTGAAGAACTGAAGACTTCTGATCTCAGTCCAAAAAACCTCGCTTCTCTGATTTCACAAAAAGATTTCTCGGTTACAGATATTCAGAATCTATCAGCCTCTTACGATCTCTGTGAGGAGATTAAGGGAGTACTCGGTAAGGTTCGCTTTATTGTTCCCAAAAACGAATTTGGACTTTCCCCCGTAATTAACCTCAAAAACAAGGTTGATGAGCTGTTCATTGACCGCGATGAGAAAAAGATTTACAAAACTGTCTGGGTTCACGACTTTGAGCATTGGATCAAAAAAGACCGCGAAATGCCTTTTGTAAACGCCCGTGCAGGCATGCTCCCCCCCAAAATAGCCAGAAGTATGGTCAATTTGGTTCCCGGAGAATCTCAAGGGAAGCTCTTAGTGGATCCATTTTGCGGATCAGGCAGGATTCTTGTTGAAGCTTCGGAGCTGGGTTACAAGGTTGCCGGTCTGGATACTTCTGCTTCACAAGTCTCCGGTACTCTCGAGAACCTCAAACATCTTGGAATCGACGCTGATGTCATTATCTACGATGCTACTCATCTTTCCAAGAAATTTACGGAAATTGACTGTATTGTCACAGAGCCTTTCTTGGGCAAGCCCAATCTCCGCCCAGACCAGGTCGATTATGCCGTAAAGGGTTTGGAAAAACTCTATGTTGGCTGCCTCAAAGACTGGCATAAGACCCTCAAAAAAGGAGGCTTCATCGTCATGGTTTTTCCGATCCTGACCGGTGCCCGGAAGGAATACCACACAAGCCGTATCATTGACTCCGTGAAAATATTGGGTTACAATCTGCTAGCACGCGTGATATATTCTCGCCCGGAAGCGGGCATAAAGCGTGAAATAGTTACCTTACAGAAATAATAATCAATATATGGCACACGTTAAATCAGGAGGAGCTGCTAGACAACATGCTCAACGCCCAGGAAAAAGACTTGGGGTTAAAATTTTTGGTGGTCAGGAAGTCAAAACCGGACAAATAATAGTTCGTCAGCGCGGAGCTCAATTTCATGCCGGTAGCAACACTCAGTTGGGTAGAGATTTTTCCCTTTACGCCACTGCACCCGGTGCTGTCAAATTTAAGAAAAATAAGGGCGTTAGTTACGTCGAAGTAAACGCACAATAAATGGACAACGGGCAGATCTCTCTCTTACCGATTGATCAACTTCAGCCCAATCCTCTTCAGCCAAGAGGGGTAATTACACCCGAATCTCTCTCAGAGTTAATTGATTCCATCAAAACCCACGGTATCATCCAACCGCTTGTTGTTGCCCATACCCCTGCAGGTTTCCAGATCATTGCCGGAGAGCGTCGTTGGAGAGCCTCTCGCTTAGTCGGCCTTAAAGAAGTCCCCGTACGTCTCATCGAGACCACCCCCCAGGGAATGCTCGAGATGGCTATCGTGGAGAATGTCCAGAGAACTGACCTTAACCCGGTAGATCGGGCTAATTCATTCGAACGCTTAATTCAGGAATTTCGATTGTCTAATTCGGACATTTGTAGCAGGATAGGCAAAAGCCCTGCCTACGTCAGTAACACCCTCCGTCTCCTGGAACTTCCTGATGCTCTGAAAGACGGTTTGATTTCAGGCGTCATCACAGAAGGACACGCAAGAGCCCTGGCAGCCATCCCTGACAAGCAGGCCATGATCGAGGCTTACAAGATCATTCTTAGAGAGGGCGCCTCTGTTAGACGCGCTGAGGAACTTGCTCGCCGATTCAAAAAGAGCATGCACAAGTCCAAAGCCATAGACGGCTTTGACACAAAAACAGTCAATGAATCCATCGATAATATGGCAGATGAGCTCCAGAAATCTATCGGAGAAAATGCCCATGTCAAAATGCGCCGTTCCAGGATAGAAACAGCCATTCATATCGTTCTGAAAGGTAATCCTGAGGAGACAGAAAGTCAGATCCAAAAAATCTACGACTCCTTGGTTGGTCATGAACCTGCTCCTGAAAAGACTCCTGAAAACATTGAGCCATTGGAACCGGAGAAATCTCCGCCTATCGAGTCAGCTGAAACAGAAACTACATACACCAACCCTTTCGAGCCCATTGTTGATCAGGCTCAAAACATCGGCCAAGAATCAGTACCAACGGATCCGGATAATTTTCAAGACTACTAAACTACTCAGATCTTGTGGGATTGCTGACAACTCCCACTACTTCTGCCGGCCAATATCTAAAAAATACCCTCCCAACTATATTCTGATAGGGTACTGGCCCCCAGTCTCTACTATCAGATGAGTGATCCCTGTTATCTCCCATGGCCATTATTGTGCCAGCCGGGACTATAAATGATTCATTTTCGTGCAGAAACTGCCCGGGGCTCGTTGTATACTCCTGCGGGAGGTAAAACTCATCAAGCTTTTGACCATCGACA
This sequence comes from uncultured Pseudomonadales bacterium, assembly GCA_964648275.1. Lineage (GTDB taxonomy): Bacteria > Patescibacteriota > Microgenomatia > UBA1400 > MFAQ01 > CAIQPO01. The sequence goes on along the minus strand of CAZYOB010000006.1, from coordinate 5,485 downwards.
TAAAGATGGCCATCCTTAACCATTATTGTCTGACCGGGAGTAGCAATTACTCGCTTAATGAAGTCAAAATTTTCGTTTATGGGAGCTTTGAATACGATCACATCCCCATATTTTGGTAGCCTAGTCTTGTATGTCACCTTATCGGTCAATAAATACTCCTGATCTTTGAAGGTGGGGAACATCGAGCTGCCTTTTACCTGATGTGGCTGCATGAGGAACAAATAAACAACCACAAAAACCGAGGCTGAGATTACAAAAGCCTCTATAAACTCATAGATGATTCGGATGATCTTTTTTAGGAAATACACAATTTAGTTTAGATTGTCTAGTATAATAATTCAAGCCTGGACTCGTAGCTCAGCTGGCTAGAGCGCTGCATTCACATTGCAGAGGTCGAAGGTTCAAGTCCTTCCGGGTCCACAATACCCCATAATTTGATTTTTCGCTTTTTCCTGAAGTATAATCTCCTAAATTAACCTGAGGACCTCTACCTCGTACATTTACAGGAGTAAAAAATATGAGAAACATTCTTCGCTTACTCACCTGGCCGGTGATTGTTGGTTATCGCAGTCTCGAAGATGTAGGTGACTTTATACCATTTGGGGTTGGTCTGTTCCTTACCTTCATTATAGTGGGTGGGGCAATCTCCCAGTCAGTTGTCTTTTCATCGTATTTCCTATTAATCGCACTTCTTGCATATCTTATCTGCGCCCCGCTTTTTTATCGCACAGGTAAATCGGAAAATAGTTGGGAGTTCCCTTACTCTATGATATGCAACGCTGCAGCGGGAATCATTTGGATGATTCTTTTATCTGCCCTCTTTTTCTATTGGCCAGTACTAATCACCTTGATATTTTAGCTTTGCTAAGCTCCAAACCAGTGGTAACCCCACTGGTTTTTTATATATTGTCGAGTGTCGTATATAGAAGATATTCCACACTCATGAGAAGATCTGCTCGCAAATCAAATTCTTTTGTATCTAGGGAACTAATATTAGCCATTTTCTTGGAAGCAAACTCATATATCATCCCCGTTAGTAAATTGTTTCCTTTTGCTAGTCTCGTGTTTACCAATTGGGAAAGATTTTTTGTCCTTTTTATGTAAGCAGCCACGGACGATTCCTTGTTTTTCCCTTGCCCCTTAAGCAAAACACGTGCCAAGTAATCATTTGTATTCCAGACAGCATTTACCGCCAGTAAATAGTCTGGGTTATTTTTCTTGACCGCTTTCTTATACTCCTGTCTGAGAACCGTCCTCAAAAGTCTTATATATTTGAGTCTTAAATTTTTCGCAATATTTTTGTCCCTTGCTTTAGTAAAATAACCTCCTCTATCCCAGCTCGGAGAAAACAATCCTAACTCGCTGGCAGCCGCATTAAGGTAATGATTCTCTGTATCTTCATCTGGAATAATATCTGTCGAATCGTTTCTACCTTCAATGATGTATCCATCGATTTGATTCGATGCTTCTAAGTTTCCCTTCAGAACACTCCAATCCTCCTCTTCGTACACAAGGCCAACGTGCAGATCATATTTTCCAAAACCATCCTCGATTACCTTGGCAGATATCTTCTGTCCCCCATACCCTGGGAGCAAAAACAATTTTTGGGTTGGAAAATACAATCCAAAATTTTCGTTACAAGTTTCACCTGACTCATCGCATACTAGCAGTCTTCCCGGAGATCTCAATATTACGGCCAGAAAATTATCCCTCTTGTCTGGCTCCACAACCTCTGCCTTAGACCTATCTAATCCAAACTCCTCAAGAATACTTTCAATGCTATTTTTCTCATATGCTAAACCAATATGACTTTTATTTATCTCCAAAGTGGAACTAAAAGGTCCTGCAGCACTCGTCTTTAAAACAGTTCCATCTCCATCAGCGAAAATAAAGGGATTATTTGCCAGAGGTTTGCCATCTTCCCAGCGATCAAGCAGTTTGTCCAACCCCGTCCGTTGGGTCACATTTAGGGCGCTTCTTGTTTGAATCCCAATTCCCATAAAAGTCTTCATTACCGAATCTGCTCCATTAAGGATGTTATTTAACTCGGCGAGATATTCGTTCTTCTGTGACAGTTGACTCAAAGGTTTTTTCAGGCCATTGGAGACGAGGAACTCATATACTGGCAACAAATCCTTTATTCCAGGTGCCTGAGATCTTAGAGCTTTTACTCTTGACTCTCCTGGTTTTCGATTCAGGTGAACTGCCAGCTCAAGAGCGGCTTTTTCCCACCAAACATCCCCCCAAAGAGCCGCCCCTTCCCAAACTGGATATGCATCTAGGACTCCTTGATGAGGAGATCCGAGAGTAACGATCTTTTCAACGTTATCCAATCCATATTTCTGAACATAAGAACGAGCCACTAATCCCCCCATACTATGACCTACTAAATATATTTTTTCTCCTGTATTTAAATTCATCGCATCAATATAATCTTGCAGATCGTCAGCCAGATTATCAATTGATTTTCTCCAATCATATCCGAAAATATATAAGTCCTTATCGCGCACATATCCGTTATTTTCGATTGACTTAATTAGGCTATCGTAAAGATCAACAAACTCCGGCACTTCCCAATCACTATCAGTGCTACCATCCATAATTGCATCTAAATTCCACGATGACCCGAGGCCTGGAATTAGAACCATTTTAAATTTCTGTACTATGCTGTCTTCTTCACTAGAGACGTGGATGTAGTCAAGTTCGTGGATAGGCCAAGCTGTGTTCGTGATGGTTCTGTGAGGACTTCCAAAATAAATATATTTGACTTTTAGGTCAGAATGACTAGACTCAAAAAATAATACATTGTCGATATATACGGTATAGACACCTTCTAAGTAGTTAAATTTAATAACATGCCATTGAGAGTCCTGAGTTGGACTTACTTGTTGTCTGTATTCATCATGGACGCATGTCACTTCGGCTGAAGGACAAGGGCGAGATACGATGCTATACCCCCCAGTCCCATTTGGCCAAATGACAAAAATAAAGTCATCCCAGGACATTTCCCTTGAGTAAGGCTCAAGTTGTTTGTCAGATAAAATTAAACCCGAGCCAAATCCAGGTCCTGTCATACGATATCTAAACTCTACATAAAAATTATCTAGCAAGCCAAGATCTTTTTTTAATTGGAGGAAAGGAATCTCGTGGTCAATAGGAGAAGATAGCCTCAATAGACCTTCGTTAGAGCTATTGTGGATTATTTCAACCTCATTTTGCATATCCGAGATTATCCAATCAAAGTCGTTTATTGAGTTAAAATCGTCTCGAAAAAATACTGAGGAGCTCGCATAAGTTGGCAAACTTGAATAGAATATAAATATTACGAAACAAAGTACTGTGACAGCACCCCTTAGAAAAACCATATCGTATATATAATATCGGAGATAATTATCTAAATGTCAACAGAAAAAGAGCTAATCACAGCGATAATTGTCACTTACAATTCATCAAAATTCATAGAGAAATGCATTAAGAGTCTCGTAGAATTTTGGCCATCGGGTTATTATCGGAAAATCATCGTTGTAGACAATAAGTCAGGAGATAGTACAAAAAAGGTTGTGGGCAAATATCGAAACAAAAATATAGATCTGTTAGTGCAACATTCAAACCTTGGCTTCTCAAAGGCTGTTAACGTCGGAATACACGCCTCTCTCCAAAGCCATTACTTCTTACTGATCAACCCAGACACTGTAATCAGGAGGAACGCTCTCCTTAATATGGTTCAAGAGACCAAAAAGCGCAGGGCAGGAATAGCAGGGGGGAAGACGGTAGGATTTAATGGTCAGAAGCAAGGAGACCATTTTCGGAAAATAAATTTATCGGTAGGAATATTCGATTTTACAAATTTACGTAAATTGTACCCCAATGATTACTGGCATAAATATTTTTATTATGAGGATGTGCCTGCCTCAAAAAACACCGTGGACGTAGATGGAGTGACTGGCGGTTTTATGCTTATCACAGGTAAGACAGTTAATAAGATTGGCTATCTAGATGAAAAATATTTCATGTATCTTGAAGACATGGATTATTGTCTCAGGGCAAAGAAAGCAGGAATGCAAGTAATATATGTACCGTCAGCTACTGCTAGACACTTTGGTGGCGGGAGCAGTAATAATAGAAGTAGAAGCAATTCTGATGCGTGGACACGTTCAAGGAGTTATTATTTTTTGAAATATTTCAACATTATCGAAAATTTTCTTATGCAACCGCTTTTTTATATAGATTCAATATTCATTAAATTAAGAAGTTTCTCAAAATCATGAAAATTTTAATCGTCAGAGGCGCCTTTCTTAACCCGTATGAACTCCAAAATTATTCTCCGCTAAAAGAGGAGTTTAGCCTTCAGGCTATTTCCTCAAAACATACAATTTCAGACAAGATTGACTTTCCACTAAAAAAGCTTTGGTCCCTAACTGACTTGCCAAATTTTCCATTAAAATTCCCAATTCTAAATAGGCTTTTCACAGATGCACATAAATTATTTGGTTTAGAAAAAGTCATTGCCGGTAGCGATGTGGTACATGTCGCTGAAACATACTATGGATATACGCACCAGTCAATCGTGGCCAAGAGAAGGGGATTAATTAAAAAAATAGTTAGCACTGTCTGGGAGACTATTCCTCATAACAACGAAGGAATCCGGGGAAGAAAGCAATATAAACAGTATGCCTACGAGAACATCGATAAGTTTTTAGCTGTAACCAATAAAGCAAGGGAGGCTCTGATCAAGGAGGGGGTTAGTGACCACAAGATTGAAGTTCTTAAGCTTGGCATCGATATCCAGAAATTCAAGCCGAAAATAAAAAGAGATAAAGGTGGTATTCACATACTCTGCGTAGCTAGACTCGTACCGGAAAAAGGTGTAATGGATCTCCTAGAAGCTTTCTTGGAGATATACAAGACAAATAAAAAGGTATGGCTAACCTTTATTGGGGATGGCCCTCTGAAACAAGATCTGAAAGGCTACAGAAACGTCACGGTCAGAAAAGTTCCTTACAGTAAAATTCACAACGAATATCAGCAGGCAGATATTTTTTGTCTTCCTAGTCGTAAAACAAAAACCTGGGAAGAACAATACGGCATGTCTCTGATTGAAGCGATGGCAACTGGACTTCCCGTCGTCACATCCGATGCTGGAGGAATTCCTGAGGTTTGCGGTTCCTGTGCTCTATATATCAAGCCGGGGAATGTCATCACTCTGAAAAAGAACCTGGATTACCTGATTGGTAATAAAAGTATCCGGAAAAGTATGGGTAAGGCGGCTCGCCTATTGGCGGAAAAAGATTACGATCGAATGAAGGTCGCGAAGCGTCTTGGAGAGATTTACTGGAGCCTAGCGAGCAGATAGGGGAGCTGGAACGACAATCCTGTCCTTGAAGTAATGGTAGACAATTCTCAAAATATTTATTGGGTGCTTAACCAAATCAATAATGTGCCTTTTCTTTTGTTCAGCCTTAAACATCAGGATCAACCTGTAAAG